>DAOUAU010000322.1:0-2567 GCA_034433195.1 Dehalococcoidales bacterium | reverse complement strand
ATAAAAGCAGTGAGTCTGATAACCGTCTGCCCGAATCAGCTTCAATATCAATTCCCAGTGCTTTGACAGACGTCAGCACAGAGGAAGTGCCGGTTTTGGAGTAATTGAAGACGAATTTGTTACCGCTTGCGCTATCAATCTGGGCCCATAAAGCAAAGACAACCCCCGGGATATCCCGGCACACATCAACGATGGTCTGCTGTATTGTTTCAATCGTGTCAATTGAGTTTACATTCAAAGCAATTTGCCGGAGACTGGTTAGTAATTTATTCTGCCGGATCAAATCATTTTTTTGAATATCAACTAACCGGTGATGTTTCTTCATCACAGCGATGGAGTTGTAAACATCAGAGCGGTTGGTTAGAAGGCGATTGCTCAATCTGGCTTTCATTGTTGGCGGATTTTGCCACTTGATCAGATACATGCAGTCCGGAATGACCTCTCCACCGGTGTGGTTAAGTGGAGAATCTTTAGCACAGGCGCAATATAGTTCGGTAATTTCGGCCGGTGGCAGTTCCCACAAACATGGAATCTCAGCCAGTACAGACTGGGCATAGTAACAATCATAGAGTGAAGACCGGCCGTGATGGGTATGTCTAAGACTGATCAGCGCATGACTGGAGGAGATCATAACAACCTGAAAATGGATATTGCGTTTACAAAACGCTCCGAAATGCTGAATGTTGCCAAAGGCGATCCGCGGTGTGCTGAATGATTTGATCAAATATTTGAAGAAAAATGAGGGAGGAATGATGGGGGCAGAGCGACCTATCTGATAAAGAATATCTTCTTGTTTGGTCATTTGAACAGAGCGTTCAACCATGATCTGGAAATCTTGTTCAGAAACCCAGTTGTGGGGGTTAAGGAGGTAATCTGTGGTATAAGGCAATCCGGCATAAAGGCGGGAATAGTCATATCCCCGGATTTGCAGATATTTAATGAGCGATGCTGATATGCGGCAACTGACTTCTTTAATCAATTAGTGTCACCTGAGATCAACAAATCACAAGCCGGTTGGACTTGAGATTGATACCTTGCCATATTTTAACCGAAGTGCGGGCGGCTCGAAACAAACCGGGTACCAGTATTGTATAGGGAATTTTAACCAATTCGCGGCCAATGTCAGGCATGGCCCTAACAGCTTTACCAGCAGGAATAAACCCCAGAAGAGCATCACCTGTCTCCTGGCTAAAAAGAGGGGGTAAATTGCTATGAAATTTGTAGCTTGTGTGTAAATTTGACCAGCCAAAAGAGTCAGCTCTTGAATTATCGGCGTTGATGATTATCGTTCGATCATCGCCATTTTTAAGGGAAACATTTGAAAGCTACTCTCAGTCACTCCATTAGTTCTCTTACGCCATCCTGTTATCGACCCAAACCAATCATAACTCCGCCTATAAACAACAATAATCCCAAGAGACACATCATTACTCTGGCCGCCTGGCGGGGTAGAAATTCAAAAGGTAACGGCAGGTTGTCTTTTTTCATTAAAAAGTCCCAATTGAAAATTCCTCCAGATATTAAGAACAAACCTATTAACATCACAAGGATTACCACAACGGTCATATTTTGCTTTTACCTTTTTTACAGTTAATGGACCTTTGATTAATCGATTTATGCCTTTTTTGGTGTTGTTAACGATTGCCTAAAAGTTCATATCCTCCCCTTGCTTCCACACCTGCATTGAATCTATCCTGGGCAATACTTAAATCCCAAATCAACTTTACTATACCGGTTGGGATGCCGACTATTGGTGGCCCATAACCTAACACGTTTAAACCTATTCTTACTGCACATTCTTCGCCACTTATCCTGCCTTGCTTATATTCCACAAAATATTCGTCTAAAATATTGGATGTGATTTTACTATTACCAGCCCATCTTCCGGCTCTACCTGCAATCTTGCCGAGCGGGATCATACCCAGCACGTCCTGCACAGTATTTGAATTAATGAAGTTGGGATAAATGTTTACAATGTCACAGGCAGCTCCTTGTATGACATTATTCCCCAGCCATGCGGAGTTTGACCACCTACAACCCTGATCAATCAGCATCGTTATAGTGTTGCCATTCCTGGACACTGCATTGGATGTGGGACTCCCCCTGGCATCTCCAAAGACGATATTGACCATACTATCGCTGCGTTCCATCGATCTGGCCATTAAGTTTGACTTATAACCGGAATTGCGGAAAGCATCATATGCCTGAAATAGCGGGTCAGCAACAAGATTCAGCAAGTTCTGGCCAGGTCCGATGCCCATGTACATCGCATCATTAATGTAATTATAGAAGGACGTAACGTTAGTGCCAGCGATGTTCACAACGTGCCCGCTTGGATCAATATATTTCAACGGATTGTTGTAACAATAAGAATATCTATTTAGACTTTGAGGATCAGCAGGGTGCGGCACAATGCTATCCGCGCTGATGAATCTGCCGATGTTAGGATCATAGTAACTGGCGTTGTAGTAATACAAGCCGGTGGAGTCCAGCCGCTGGCCTGTAAACAGCTTGTCGGTGGGCATGGTCCCCGTGCCGGAGCGGTTGGAGCCAAACGGAAAATAGGA
>DAOUAU010000321.1:0-10191 GCA_034433195.1 Dehalococcoidales bacterium | reverse complement strand
CCCAGCATCGCCAGCGTTTCATATTCAGGCCGATATGAACCTGCCGCATATTGATATTCACCGGTTCCTTCTTGTAAAACAGCTTCACAGCCGACAGGGCAATGATAACAGGCCACTGATTTTAATTTACGTTGGTCCAGGAAACCTTCACCCAGAGGTTTGGCGTCCTTAAAATCTATATTGGCGATTCCGCTCCAATTATGCACCGGAGAATCTCCGCTTTCGGCTGAGGGCACTGTGGTAAAAGTAGTGCCATATTGACGCACTACCTTGATGTGACCGCCCAATTTAGGCAGATAAAAAGCTCTTAATTTCTTTACTGCTTCAGAATCAGAAACAGCCACCGCTATCTTTCCTTTGACGGCTACCGCTTTCAGTTTCTTGGAACCCATGACGGCCCCCAGCCCGGAACGTCCGGCAGCGCTGCCTTTGTTATGCATGATACAGGCCACCAGTGACAGTTTTTCACCTGCCTGACCGATGCAAGCAATGGCGGCATCCCGTCCAAGCTCAGTCTTCAAAATATCATCGGTGGCATAGGTATCCTGGCCCCACAGGTGCGCGGCATCTCTCAATTGGGCTTTTCCGTTGTCAATAAACAGATAAACCGGTTTCTCTGAGATGCCTTTGAACAACACGCCATCGTACCCTGAGAATTTGAGGTAAGCGGCAAAAGAACCGCCGCAGTTGGCATCCCCCCAGGTGCCGGTTAAAGGCGATTTTGCCACCACGGAAAAACGGCAACCTGAGATAGACTGAGTTCCACTCAACGGATGGCTGATAAATCCTAAAATGTTATCCGGTCCCAGAGCCTCTGCCCCGGCTTTCTGCTCACTGAACAGCAACCGGGCGCCGATTCCATAGCCCCCCAGGAACTGGCGCTCTATTTGTTCATCCAGAAACTCCTCTTTAATCTCCCGCGAGGAAAGATCAACTCTGAGAATTTTCGCCATGTAACCACCAGCCATCTTCAACTCCTTGATCAAGCAATTATGTTTATTTGTATAAAACCGGCAAGGGCTGCCCTCCGGCCACATAGAGAACTTGTCCGGTCACGAAGGATGACATCTCAGAAGCCAAAAACAAAGCCGGACCGGCAATATCTTCCGGCATACCTAATCTCTGCATTGGAATCTCTTTTTTGGCAATGGCAGCAAATCGGACCTCGGGATCAGGAGCACCTTTCACCACCGGATCCCAAAATGGAGTCTTGACCGGGCCGGGCAAAATAGCGTTTACGGTGATATTCTGCGAAGCCAGTTCAAAAGCCATATTGTAAGTTAGCCCCAGCACTCCCGCTTTAGCGGCATGATAATGCGTCACTGAAACCGAAGGATGACAGGCTCCAATGGATGAGATATTGACAATTTTGCCGTAGCCTCGCTTTTGCATATGCGGCACTGTCGCCTGGCAGCATAAATAGACGCTCTTTAAATCCAGGTCCATGACTTTGTTCCATAATTCTTCAGTAATTTCTTTTAACAAGCCTTGATTGCCGGGCACGCCTCCCGCGCAGTTCACCAATATATCCACCTTGCCAAATTTACCCATGGTTTGCTCAACCATGGCTTGCACATCCGCTTTTTTGGTGACATCGCAATGTACGAAGATGGCCTGGCCGCCACTTCTGCGAATCATATCCACAGTATCTTTGGCATCCGCGTCTTTGATGTCAGCGGAGACAATCGAACAACCTTCTTCGGCCAGTTTGAGAGCTATTCCCCGGCCAATTCCAGTAGCGCTGCCGGTCACTATGGCAATCCTATCTTTTAAAATCATCTGATTCTCCTGTTAATCTGGATTTATTGCACCGGAAGGGGTAATCCACCCCCCACAAAAATGGTATCTCCGGTCATATACGCTGAAAGATCCGATGCCAGAAATAAAGCTACGCCAGCCACGTCCCCGGGAGTGCCCATCCTCTTCATGGGTACTTCCCTGGATGCGACAGCCTTAAAATAGGCATCCTTATCCGCTACATCTTTTATTACCGGCTCCCAAAAAGGTGTAATAATCGGGCCAGGCAGTATGGCGTTTACAGTTATTTTTAGCGGCGCCAATTCCAGGGCTAAATTTCTTGTCAAACCCAATACTCCGGCTTTGGCCGCATGATAATGAACCAGCGAGGCCGGAGGATGTACGGCGCCCATGGACGATACGTTTACGATTTTACCGTAACTATTGGCCCGCATATGAGGAATTACGGCCTTGCAAAATAAAAAAACGCTCTTTAAATTCAAGTCAACGATCCTGTCCCAGGCATCTTCATCCACTCCATCGATAGATTCCGATCCCAAACCAGGCACACCCCCGGCGTTATTGACCAGGATATCAATTTTCCCGTATTTATCCAATGCCCGTTTAACCGTCTCTTTAACCTGAGAGTGATCGGTGACATTGCAATGCGCATAAAAAGCATCCACACCCAACTTCTTGATTTCAGCCGCAGTAGCTTCACCCTCTTTGTCAGCGATGTCCGCAACCACCACCTTGCAGCCTTCATTGCCAAAGCGGTAGGCAATACCCTGCCCAATTCCCATCGCGCTGCCGGTAACAATGGCAACTCTATTTTTTAAAAACATCCGCTTGTCTCCCTTAAATTCACTTTATTCAAATACACCAGCATCCGCCGCTTCGGCAAATTCCTGATCCGTCATACCCAGAATTTTGGTGCAAACATACTCAGTATGTTCACCCAGAAGTGGGCTGGGCAAGCGTGCCTGGGCTGGTGTTACGGATAACCTAAAACCCTGACCCAGATGAGTAAACTGTCCCATCTCAGGATGCTGTATCTTCCAGAAAAGCCCGCGCTGAGCTAACTGCGGGTCTTGATAAATATCAGCGGCGTTTTTAACTACCCCGGCAGGCACCCCCGCCGATTGAAGCATGGTCATCACTTCTTCGGCTGGGTATTGAGATGTCCATTCAGAAATCAGGCGGTTGAGTTCGCCCTCATTCAGTTTGCGGTTTTTCAGATCGTTAAAACGATTATCGAAAGCATATTCAGGTTTTCTCATAGCTGAGCACAAACCCGCCCATTGTGTCTCATTGGCAACCGCTATGGCGCACCAGCGGTCATCACCCTGGCAGCGGAAAACATCATGCGGGCACATCTCCGGATGGCTATTCCCCTGATTGACAGGTTCCCGCCCGTTAACCGAATAATCCAATAAAGCCGGTGCGATAAAACTGATAGCTGTTTCAAATTGTGAAATATCCAGTAATTGGCCTTTTCCGGTTTTATTGCGGTAATCCAAAGCCGCGATCAGGGCCGCAATCGCGAATCGCGGTGAGATGCAATCAGTATAGGCAGAAACCCCGATCGGCAGCGGACCGCCACCCGGCCAGCCGATGAAATTGGGTATGCCGGCCACCGCGGCCAGAATCATCCCGAAAGCCGGCTGGCGGGAATTGGGACCCTGGTTGCCGAAGCCGCTCTGTCTCAGCATAATGATATCCGGTTTGATGCTTTTAAGAAATTCGTAAGTGATGCCCCATTTTTCCATCACTCCCGGAGTAAAATTCTCCATCACCACATCAGACCTGGCCACCAGCTTCTGCACTGTTTCCAGAGCCTGGGCGGACTCCATATTCAAAGCCAGGCTCAGTATGTTGGAGCTGAAATGATTATAATAGCCGCTACGGTTGAGCCCCGGTTGGTTGTTTTTATATGGCGTAGAAATTCTTAGAGTGCAGGGCCTTTTTCCAGTTTCTACCCGGATTACCGTAGCGCCGTAATCAGCCAAATACTTCATGCTCAGGGGGCCCACAATCGCCCAACTGAAAGAAGTAACCACCAGCCCTTCAAATACCTTTTTATCAGCGTTTGTTGTCAAAATCCTTCTCCTAGATTACCCCGGCCTGAGATAAAGCAGCTTGTTCTTGTGCCGATATACCCAGACGTGAATAAACCTCGGCGTTGTGCTCACCGGTTAACGGCGCTACAGCGCGGATACCATACTCAATGGCGTTCGATTGAATATAACTTTTTGGGCAAGTTATTTCCGAAGCCAATTCCGGATGCTTAACTTTTGTCCAGAAACCGCGAGCCTCAAGTTGTTTATCCTGATGTAAATCCTGCATGGTGGAAAGCGGACACACAGAAATCATCTTTTGAGCGGCTCCCTGAGCTATCTCCAGCCTGGTATGACGGCTGAAGAAATCTTCAATTGGCCGGGAGATACGGTCAACCACACTCTGGTCAACCGCGAACATGTCCAGCGCCTCCCAATCTATGTTGCGCAGATATTCATCTCTATGTCCTTCACTCTCCATCCAATTCACCAGTTGGTGCAATGTCTTGGCCCCGGTGCGTCCGCCAATGATGTTGAAAAAAACATAGCCGTCACGGCATTGCCAGACCTGTCTTTGAGAAGATTTCATGCTCCAGCGAAAAGAGCCTGAGCGTTTGGAAACGATGTGATTCAATTCCCACAATGGAATAGCGTTGGCTAAAAACCAGGCTGTGCTTTGCTGTAAAGAGACATCCACCTGCTGTCCCTCTCCGGTTCGCTCGCGGTGATAATATGCCAGCATCGTGCCCACAGCCGCGTCCGCCCCGGCGTGCAGGCAAGCCTGCGGCAGGCTCATGTGCACCGGCCGGCTGTCCTGATCCCCGGTCTGATACAAGATTCCACTCATCGCCATGATCACCATATCCGTCACCTGATAATCACGGTATGGTCCGTTTTGTCCAAAGGGCGATATTGATGTCATAATGATATCGGGTTTCAGGCGACATAACTCGGAATATCCTAATCCCAACGCGTCAAGATATCCGGGCGCAAATGACTCAATTATAAAATCTGATTCAGCACACAATCTTTTAAACAGCCGTTTCCCTTCTGCGTTCTCAATATTCAACGTGACGCCCTTTTTATTTGAGTTATAGGCAAACCAGTACAAGCTTTTTTGCGGGTCGTGAATATCTTTGAAATAAGGCCCGATATGGCGTGAGTAATCTCCACCCGGACGTTCCACCTTTATCACCTCAACGCCCAGGTCGGCCAATATCTTGCCGCATAGGAATCCCTTTTCGTCAGTTAAATCCAATGCCATGCAATCTTCTAACACTGTATCTTACCCCTTCGTAAATGCAGGCAGGTGCTTCAAATATCTGGCAGCTAACTGGCAGGCTTTTTGCGGTTCGTTCTGTCCCAGCAGTCCTACCGCATATAAAATATATCTGTCATCCACCCAGATTTGTGGATTTTTGGGTTTTAGCTGGCCGGGCTGGTTTTCATTGAAAAGGCATTTTTGCAACAATTCTCTGGGGTTGAGCGAAAACGCCAGTGCGCCACCAGTGCCGATCAAACAGCCTATACCAGTTAAATCCTTTCCTCTTTGTATGTAATATTTTCCACCTGGTCCATAGCTCTCCTGAATCGTCCCGGCATGCCGGCTAACCGCCGTTTCCACCACCAGGGAAGCTAAGATATTGTGGCAAGTCTGCTCTTCCGGTGTCTGCGGTAAAACACCGCTTTTAAAATGTTCAATGATGTGCGTATAGTCTTGTTTCAAATTGAGCGTGTTAATCAGATTGGCCAGAACGTCCAGATTATATTTCAATCCCAGGTCACCCTCAACCGTTCTTTTTTCATAAGGTTCGGGCAAACCAACTTTAATAATATCGGATCTCTGCGGATTTCCTTCCGCAATTGAATGCACATTGGTCGTCGCGCCTCCGGTATCCACCACTACCAGCTCTCCCAAACCGGGGACATCTCCGGAACCTTTAGCGATCAATTTGGCGGCTTCCAAAACCGCGGACGGCGTGGGCATAATAACATCTTTAATAATCTTCCTGGCCCGCGCTATACCTTTAGCCTCGATGATGTTCTGCATAAAAAGCGCGCGAATTTCGTTATTGCTGGGAGTTAAATCCAGCACCCCGATTTCCGGCATCACATTGCTGGTGAATACTACTCTTTTATTTGAATTTTGAAATATTCCCCTGATCTCCGCCAAAGCGCTTTTATTGCCAGCCACAATCACGTTCGGAATTCCTGTTCCGGTTTTAGCCAGAAGTCTAGCATTATGTAATATTACTTTACTATTGCCGCCGTTAGTGCCTCCGGTTAACAAAACAATATCCGGAGCCAGCTTTTCTATCTCATCAATCTCACTGGAATCCAGTTCATAAGAAAACTTGCCAACTACTTTGGCCCCGGCGCCCAGAGCGGCTAAATTGGCGGCCTGACTGGTATATTCAGGGACAAAACCCACGCAAACCATGCGCAAGCCGCCGGCGGCACTGCTGCAAGCCAAAGCCTGATGTTTGTCCAGATCATCAATTGTAATTCCAGCCGCGATTTCAGCTAAAGCCTGTTCAAGACCAATGGTAATATCCGTCCCCACCGTTGATGGCACTCTGGTCTGAGACACGATCTGCACACCGCGTAAGTCCACTGCCACCACTTTAGTAAAGGTGCTGCCAAAATCTATCAGTAATCTAATATTTTCGTTCATATTTTGATTCCGGTTTCTGAATTACTTCATTTTGCCTTTCTGCTTTAAATCAGCCTTCAGATCCGCGATCGCGCCAGTCAGATTAGCTTCAGGTGGATAAACCCGGTCAAATCCCAGTTGTTTAAACTTGATTTCATCGCCTTTGAAATCATGCCTGGCTACACCCAGGATTCCGCCGATATACAGCAGTACATCGTCCAACCCGGCTTCTTTGCATTTATCCTTGAAGCCGCGCAGGTCAATTTCAGCCATACCGTAAAGTGAACTCATCAATATGGCATCAGCGTTCGTTTCCTGAGCAGCTTTGATAAACTCATCGGGTGGAGTCAAACAACCCAATGCTACAACATTGAATCCAGCGTCTTTAAAAGCCCTTGAAAGGATTTTGGTGCCTATCACATGAGCGTCATTGCCTACTGTTCCGGTTATGATGGTTGGTTTGCTGGCCATTTTTGCCTCCAATTCCTAATTAATAGTTGATTGATACTAACCGTCTAGCTTCCGATTATTTTACCCTTGCTGAAAGCCCAAAAATCTTCAATCACCACGTCATAGTCCATCTTGCGATTTTCCAGACGCTCTCTTTCAGCCACTTTATGACGATGGAAATCCTTAATTTCATTATCGAACGGCAAATTCCCAAAATGCAGGTAACGGCAGGCCCCCTGAGCGTCTTTGATGCCCAGCACTTCGTCTTTAACATATTTGTTGGGGCAGAATGGAGAATCAATTACACCGGCTTCGACCCCTTTAATGGACCCGGCGATACAATCCCCGTCTCCCAATTCTAATATTTTGTCAACGATGGCATGGACTTCCTTCTCAGTAATCATGGTTTCTTCTTCAACACCTTTTTGATCAAACTCAATGTTCTGCTTGCGCACCACATTACAAATCCAGTTGGCGGCTTCATAACTGAGAGCGTGCGCCTCCCGGGTGGGCACTCCGGCGCCTTCATCAATAGTACGCACGTAAATGGTTTCAGCCCGTCCTAGAGCCGCCACCATGGCGGTATACCCCAGATAGCCAAAACAACCTCCCATGCTCTGCGGCACCGGGAAGAGTGGAATTTGATTACAAAAAGTACCCGGAATGATGGTGGAAACGTAACCGAACCGGTCCAGATACTGCCTCAACAATTTGGCGGTAACTTTGGTCCAGGCCAGATCCTGAGCCATATTGCCATTATAATGTACCAGGGGAATTACACTCCTGACACCCTGTTCGGCCGCTACCAATGCATCCACTACCATGCAGGCGATGTTCATACTGAGAGGAAAAACCCCGGAAGGCACAAAACCGTGCAGATCGGTAGTGATGACCGCGCCCCGCTCGGTATAATATCCGGCCAGGCGGTCCGTATACTGGCTGTGTTCAAAGCAATCTTCCAGTGTGCGGTTTTTCTCATAGCTGCCAAATTCCAGAAAAGAACTTTTACCAGCCGCGGTCATGCCGGAAGCCAGCGCGATTTCCATAGCCAGCTTGACCGCTCCGCGCGGGCTAAAAGCGGCATCTACAGATTCAATCACTTTCCGTGTATTTTTTACACCGTGATTAACAATCGGATAGCCGTTTAAAACCGCTTTTCCGCACCTGATGGATTCTTCCAGGGCCGCCCCGGCTTTCTCAAATTGATAGTTGCGGGTATAGCTATCGATGGTGACGGGTATATGCCGGATTCCGGAGCCTACCAGAGTTTTCACCAGAGCAATTTCATCTTCAAGTATGGGTGTGCCGGCACGCGGCCAGATGGTAGTCCTGCCTTCAGCGTGCTGTTTCTGGGTAACCTTCATAAAGTTTTTGCTGTCAGGTTGGCTGCGATTGTATTCAACCGCTTCTTTAAGGTCTACTTCTTTCCCGGTAGGCCATCCTTCCAGCACTTTATTATGCATGCGGATAAATTGTTCTTCGTCAATACGCAGTTGTTTTACCTTGATATTCATCAGGGCCTCCCTTGTTTAAAATATATTCAAAAAAAGCCGCCAGAAATTCGCTAAATCACTTCTGAGGTTCTCAATTTTTCCAGATCATGCCAGCTATAACCCAGCCAATCCATCAGCACTTCTTCTGTGTGTTGCCCAAAAACGGGCGCGCTTCGGCTTACCTGGGCTGGGGTTTTATTAAACTTCATGGGAAAACCCACCATTTTGGTTTTACCCAGCGTGGGGTGGTCTACCTCAATGATGTAATTATTCAGCGTCACTTGCGGGTCAGAACTCAGCTCGCTCAGCCCGTGCACTGGTGAAAAAGCCATTCCTTCGCCGTGGTTTTTCAACAGGGACAACCATTCATCCCTGGTTTTGGTTTTAAAGGTTATTTCGAGTAATGCCGTCAACTCAACAAAATTATCCCGGCGTGCTTTGGCGTTAATAAATTTGGATTCCTTTTCGATATGTTGTAAACCGGTAGCCCGGCAAAAAGCCGGCCAGAAACGATCGGATTGAGCTTCACACAGCAGAATCCATTTACCATCAGCGCATTCGTAGTGATTGGCCAAAGGATTTTTTAGCGTCTTACGCGAAGCTTTGGGCATGGATTGACCTCTCAACATGGTAACGTTCAGGTTGTAGGCCTGCATGTGAATGCCCGAACCCAGCAGTGATACCTCAACCATCTGTCCGATGCCCTGTTTTTGTTTAGCGATCAAAGCGGCCATGATGCCATTGGCTAAAATAGTGCCGGTGACCTGGTCAAAGAGAACACCGGTAATCTGCAAAGGTGGACTATCCGGTTCACCCACCGCCGTCATAATTCCGGAGCGGGCCTGGGCAATGGCATCAAAAGCCCGCTTTTCACTATCCGGGCCTGCTGAGCCATAACCGGTGGCCAAACCGTAAACCAGTTCAGGATTATATCTGGATAAAGTTTCATAACCCAAATCCAGATTTTTGATGGCGGGCAAAGAATAGTTGGTGCAAAATACGTCCGATTTAGCTACCAGTTTATACAGTAACTCTTTGCCTTCCGCTTTTTTTAAGTCCAGGGTAACGCTCTTTTTGTTACGGTTGGCGGTTTCAAAAAGAATATTGGTGCCGTCCGGCATGATCATGCCTCTGCCAAAGGTGCTTTCCATGCCTCTGACCGGGTCACCTTTGATCCTGTCTTCAATTTTGATGATTTCGGCCCCAAGGTCCCCTAGAATATAACAGGCGGATGGTGCACTCAAATAACCACCGCATTCTATTACTCTTATCCCGGCTAAAGGTCCAAACATCGATTACTCCTTTTTGGTCACTACTGCGAAGTCAGTTTTCTTAACATTTCCAGTTCTTCCGCCGTCGGCTCAAAAACATCCTGCACTTTTTCAGCCAGGCATATTTGCCAGCCGCATTCCGATTTGATGCGTATAATGCGCTCGGACAACGCCGGAAGTTTGGAATCCGGTAAACAGGCGCTGACAATTATTTCTCTTTTTCCGGGGGCTTTACGGAAAATCCCGCGGTTGGAGATCACGGTAGAAACCCGGCGTCCGGGGCAGGTAATAAACGGCAAGACATCCACGAACTTATCTCTGGATTGATTCACAATAACCATTACTTCGGAGGCATTGCCAACATCGTTGGCACCTCCGGAGCCTACCAAAAACTGACCGCTTGAGGTCAGTGTGGAATTGATATTAGCATATTTATCAATTTGTCCGGCCCCCAGAACACCCAGGCAGCGGTTGTATTTCCCCCCGATCAGGATACCCTGGGCGGTAATGGTATCGGTTACCATCTTGGA
>DAOUAU010000320.1:0-15094 GCA_034433195.1 Dehalococcoidales bacterium | reverse complement strand
CCAGGGATCTGGGCATGAACGCGGTAGCCTTGACTGATCACGGCTCGATGTATGGAGCCATAGATTTTTATCTGGCGGCCAAAGAGGCTGGCATCAAACCCATCATAGGCTGTGAGTTATATGTTGCCCCAAAACTGCATCATTCCAGGATTCCCAGTGAAAAAAACAGTTGTCATGTAGTCTTATTGGCTAAAAATCAAACGGGTTATCGTAACCTGATGCAATTGACCAGTAAAGCCCATATTGAAGGATTCTATTATAAGCCGCGCATTGATCACTCTTTGATGGAAAAGTATCACGAGGGATTGATTGCGCTCTCGGCCTGTATGAGTGGTGAAATTCCCGTTCTCATTTTACATAATCGCATAAAGGAAGCCCGGGAACTGGCTATCTGGTATAAGCAGTTGTTTGGTGATTTTTTTCTGGAAATCCAGCGCAACCCGATTCCTGGACTGGAAGCTATTAACCGTGAATTGATTGCCATGGGCAAAGAGTTAAAGATTCCGTTAGTAGCGACAAATGATGTCCATTATATCTACCAGGAAGATGCTCCGGTGCATGATTTGTTGCTGTGTATCGGCACTAACACCGTTGTTTCTGATGAAAAACGCATGAAAATGTCCGGGGATTTTATCTATTTTAAAACACCTGAAGAAATGGCTGCGGTGTTCCAGGACATTCCTGAAGCGATCGAAAATACCCAAAAAATCGCTGATATGGTGGATTTGAAGCTGGATTTTGGACGTTTGCACCTTCCTGAAATTGAATTGCCGCCAGGCAGGAGCGCTCAGCAATACTTGAGCGACCTTTGTCAGGAGGGTTTTAAACAGTATTATCCTCAACCCACAGCGGAGCTGGTGCAGCGTCTGCAATATGAGCTAGAGGTCATCGAGAAAACTCAATTTGCTGATTACTTCCTGGTGGTATGGGATATGTTATCTTATTCACGAAAAAATGGCATTTTGTTCGGAGTCAGGGGATCTGCGGCGGCCAGTTTGGTATTACATTGTCTGGGGATTACTACGGCAGATCCGGTTGAGCACAAACTGGTTTTTGAAAGGTTTTTAAATATTGAACGCAAGGAGATGCCGGATATTGATTCTGACTTCGAAGACTGGCGGCGCCAGGAAGTAATTGATTATGTTTCCAATAAATACGGCGCTGATCATGTGGCTCAAATCATCACTTTTGGAACTCTTGGTGCGCGGGCGGCTTTGCGGGATGTAGGCCGGGCTTTGGGTATGCCTTATAGTGATGTTGACCGGGTGGCCAAGCTGATTCCCTTTGGGGTGGGTATGACTCTCGATAAGGCTATGGAACAAACCTCTGATATTCGTGAAATTTATCAATCCGATGCGGCTATTCGCAAGCTGGTGGATTTTGCTAAAAAAGTGGAGGGTATTGCCCGTCATGCCAGTACTCACGCCGCGGGTCTGGTTATTTCCAAAGAACCGCTCGTTAAACATGTTCCGTTACAGCAGGTATCCAGGGCTGATTCCAGCGGTCTGGTGATGACTCAATATGGGATGGATAATATCGCAAAAATCGGTCTGCTGAAGATGGACTTTCTGGGGTTGGCAAATCTGACTATTTTATCACGGGCTCAACAAATTATCCGGGAAAAACGTGGTGTTGATCTGGATTTGGCCCGTTTGCCGATGGATGATAAAAAAACCTTTGATCTTTTGGCTTCCGGTGAGACTACCGGAGTGTTTCAACTGGAAAGCGCTGGTATGCGGCGTTATATTAAAGAATTGAAACCAACCTGCGTCAGTGATATCTCGGCTATGGTGGCTTTATATCGTCCCGGTCCGATGGAGCATATTCCCAAATTTATAAAATCCAAACATGGTGAAGAACCTATTACTTACCCTCATCCGGCACTGAAAAACATATTGGAGGAGACTTACGGCGTTATTGTTTATCAAGACCAGGTGCTCTTTATAGTCAGACAATTTGCCGGCTATACTCTGGGACAGGCGGACGTCTTCCGTAAAGCTATGGGTAAGAAAATTCCTGAGGTGATGCAAAAGGAAAAGGTCAATTTCATAAATGGAGCCATCAAGCTGGGTTACTCTGAAGAGATCGCTAATACTATCTTCGCCCTTATTGAGCCTTTTGCCGGCTATGCTTTCAATAAAGCCCACAGCGTAAGTTATGCTTTAATAGCTTATCAAACGGCCTATTTGAAAGCCAATTTCCCATCCGAATACATGAATGCTTTCTTAATCACCAACATGGATGTGATGGAAAAAATTACCACTGCCGTATCTGAATGCCGCCGCCTGGGGATCCAGGTCAAGCCGCCGGATATCAATGAAAGCCTGGTTACTTTTTCGCTGGAAGCCAGCAGTGATCCTGAAAAACCGAATATCCGTTTTGGATTGGCGGCGGTAAAAAATGTGGGACCTGGCGCGATCGAAGCCCTGGTATCTGAGCGTATCAAAAATGGAAAATTCAAGTCGATTGAAGACCTGTGCCGCCGTTTGGATTCCCAAAGCGCCAACCGCCGGGTTTTAGAAAGTTTGATAAAAGCGGGCGCCCTGGATCGCCTGGCTACCCGGGGCGCCTTGCTGGATAATATTGATAAGATACTTTCACTATCCCAGTCAGAACAAAAAATGAAGAGTTCCGGGCAAGCCACCATGTTTGATCTATTCGGCCAGTCAGCTCCCGTCCCGATGCCTCAGTTGGAAATCAAGGGGGAAGATGTCAGCGTTAAAGAGAAACTGGCCTGGGAGAAAGAGATGATCGGCGTCTACCTTTCAGATCATCCTTTTGCCAGTTATGCCCCTGGTATCGATCCTGCCAGTGTTACCTTGATCGGCCAGATTAACGAGGAACTGAGTGGACAGGAAGTCAGTTTAATAGGAATGATTTCTGCGGTGCGTGAATTATCCACCAAAGACCATCGGGCTTTCTGCAGCGCTATATTAGAAGATTTGGATTCCAGTGTCGAAATCATGGTCTGGCCTAAAATTTACGATAATACCCGTGAGTTGTGGCATGAGGGCAATATTCTTCACGTTCATGGCAAAGTGAAAATGAAGGAAGAGATAGTTCAAGTCACATGTGATGCGGTAGAATTGTTTACTCCGGAAATGCCGTCCAAAAACCGTCTGAATACCACTGTGGCTGGCCCAATCAGGATTGAAGTCAGCAACGGTAATGCCAGTTCCGGCAGTAATGGGCACCGGAAAAATGGCAATGGAAAAAAGCCGGCCAATGTCACTAAGCATAAAGTTACCATTGTTCTAAATGAAACCGAGGATGAAATTCAGGACGAAAAAGACCTCAATCAACTGGTTGACCTTTTAAAAGAATACCGGGGCGGCGATGAAGTATTTTTGCGGATTGTGAATAAAGAAAGGGTGACTAATATGAAATTGCCCAGTGTTTTTATAGATTACTCTCCTGATTTGTTAAAACGTTTGGGCAAATACGTCAAACCAGAAAACATCATCGTGGAAATACTGCCGGTGGTATAGAAATATAATATAAGGGATGAGAATGGTCTCAACAGCAGTTCCCAGAACTATCCTGGTGGTTAGCAAAAATTTTGAACTGGCTGAAACTACCCGGCGGGCGGTAGAAGGTCTATACCCGGTTGATTATGTTCCACATGAAAGCTCCGCCGTTCAATATTTGCAAGAGAAGCATCCGGATGTGATCGTGATCGGCTATCTGGAATCCCATCAGGCGGCACTTCTATTTTATAAACAACTCAGAGAAGGTTGGATTTCACGGCATGCTTCCTTGATTTTAGTTGAGCTGGATAATGAAGTGGATCTTTGCCGTATTCTCAGTGATGAAGATCTGAAAGTAGGGATTGGGGAATACACTTTTCTGGCTGGAGAGACCAGTCCGCTGCTGCCGGCCGATTTCTTTCTCAGCCGTTTAAAAGAACTGATTCTCAAGAAAATGGAGCAGAGAGAAAACAAGTTAAAACGCGCCATATTGGATAAGGATTCTTTTTGTGTTACATGGGAACAAATTCCTGGTCCGGGGGCTTTTGAAATGCGCCAGGAACTGGTTTTGGAGAATGCCCGAAAAGCGGCCAGAGGCAAACGGATTTGTGCTATCAGCATCGTAGATAATCCTGGCGGCAACCCGGCCATAGCCACCGAAATCCTCTGTTCTGAAATTCGTAAATTTGGCATTGAACCGATGGTGCACCTGGCTTTTCGGGACAGGAACCGCAATCAAATTGAGAGTCTTCTTTTTCAACTGGCTGCGCTGGATATTGATAATTTGCTGGTGCTGAGTGGAGATTACCCATCCACCACTGGTTTTGCCGGGACTTCCAAGCCGGTTTTTGATGTAGATTCAGTAAACGGCTTGCAACTGATTAAAGAAATGAACCAGGGTTTGGAACATGATATATTACGCAAGAAAACCAAATTAACGCCCACAGATTTTTTTATAGGTGTGGCTATCAATCCCAATAAACAACTGGAAGCCGAAGTCATGGGGCAATTATACAAACTGAAAAAAAAGGTGACTGCCGGAGCCGATTTTGCTATTTCTCAAATTGGTTATGATGTACGTAAACTGCATGAGTTGAAAATGTGGCTGAATATGCAGTCTTTACAGTTGCCGGTATTAACCAGTATTCAGGTATTGACTCTGGCTACTGCCCGAACAATGAATGCCAAACGTGTACCGGGATGTGTGGTAACGGATAAATTGCTGGGGCAAATTACTGAAGAGTCCAAAGCTGCGGATAAGGGCAAAGCCGCCCGTTTGGAAAGAGCCTCCCGCATGTTTGCTATTACCAAAGGATTGGGATTCAAAGGCAGTTGCATCAGCGGGCACAATCTGACTTACGAGGATGTAGAAGCAATAATTGAGCGGGGCAATCAGTTAGCTCCATATTGGGTCGATCTGGTTAAATATTTTGACTATCCTCAAGACCGGGGTTTTTATTATTTTAAAAAAGACCAGGATAGCGGATTGAACTGTGGCGTGTTAGCTCCGCGCACTCAGAAAGCCGTACGGCCTTTGATTTACTCCATATCACGTCTTCTTCATCTGACTGTATTTGAAGCCAGGAGTCCGTTATTCAAGTTGATGGTTGGCTTAACGGGTTTTATTTCCAGTCATCCATCTTTGGAAAAGCCATTTCACGCAGTTGAACACTGGATAAAAGTGATTTTGTACGGCTGTCAGGATTGTGGAGATTGTGCTTTATTTGATGTTGCTTACCTTTGTCCTGTTTCACAATGTCCCAAGGATCAACGGAACGCCCCTTGCGGAGGTAGTTACGAAGGCTGGTGTGAGGTCTATCCTGATGAAAAACAGTGCATCTGGGTACGAGCTTACCAAAGGTTGAAAGCGCAGCATCTGGAAGATACCATGGGTGATATAATCGTTCCTCCATGCAATCATGAACTGAGACAGACCTCATCCTGGATTAATTACTTTTTGGGAAAGGACCATGTTTCTAAAAGAAAGAAGATTAATCCCAACGGGTTCCGGCACACTAAATAATACCTTACCTGATTACGCTTTTTGAATTTCTTTTGTCACGAATATTTTTTACTCTTGCAGGTCCAGATATAAGCCCTGCGTTATCCATTTCTTTGACGGTTATTTTTCAAAACGATAAATGAAAACAATTACCAGGTAACAATTAATGTTATTAAGAAAATAACTGTGCTATAATGTGAACCAACTATTAGTAAGCAATCAAATTGTGATGCGTTAGAATGAAAATAATCCTTTTAGGATTGGGCAACCCTTCTCTGTGTGACGATAGCATTGGGTTTAGAGTAGCACAGAGATTAAGAAAGGTGATTGATAAACCGGAAGTGTCGATTCAAAATGCTTGTGTCAGCGGTATAGATGTATTGTTCTTAATCAGCGAATATGACATGGCGGTAATTGTGGACGCAGTTCAAACACCTGAAGGAAAAGTGGGTGATGTCTACCGGCTGGATATGGATGAGGCACAGGTTAACACTGATGTGTCCCCGCACAGCCTGGATTTTATCGCGGCAATCAGGCTGGGAAGGGAATTGGGTTTTCCTCTGCCTTCCAAAATTTGGGTTTACGCTATAGAAGCGGATAATATTAGCGGATGTGGAGAAAATTGTACTCCGGATGTGGCTGTAGCGGTAGAAAATTGCGTCGACCGGCTGATTGTTGATTTTGGTCTGGTATCTGAACACTAGGATTCTTCTGACAAGTTGTGGAACAAAAGGGGGGAATATGATAAAGAACAGGGTTCTGGTGGTAGATGATGAAGCAATTGTACGGGAGTCTATACGAGATTGGCTTAAGGATGCCGGCTATGTGGTTGAAATAGCTGAGAGCGGAGAACAAGCCCTGGAGATGATCCGAAAGCAGGCTTATCAAGTGATGGTGCTTGATTATCGGCTGCCCGGTGAATCCGGAATGAAGGTTCTAACTAAAGCCAGAGGAATTCAACCAAACCTGAAGTCCATCATCATAACAGCTTATCCCTCTGAAGAGACAGTTGGCGAAGCCAAGAAGCTGGGAGCTATAGATTACCTGATTAAGCCTCTGGTACCGGAGGATTTGGAGAAATTGATCCGGGAAGCGATACAAAAAACAGATATTCAGGAAGCTGTCAAGCCGGTTCAAATTGAACATGAATATAAAGAACCGGCCATTGGTGTGTCCAGGTTGTATGCTATTACCGATGGCGGACTGCAAAATTTGGTGGAAGGCCTTATTTCCGAGATGGAAGTAATTGGAGTTAAGGCTAAACAGGGCAAATACGCTTATGGAAATATTCACAGATTTGAAGAACTGCAGTTAGGCTATGATTCAACCATCATGCCGCCTACCAAATTTCTCTTCCCGGCCAAAGAAACCCTTATCAAATATAACGTTCATGAAGGCCATAAATTTGAAGCTGTCCTTGACACTAAACAAAGAGTGTTGATCGGAGTTCATCCGGATGATATCAATGCCATAGAACTCCTGGATGAAGTGTTCATGTCTGCCAATATTGATCCTAACTATATCACACGCCGGCAAAATACCATGATAGTTGGAGTAGACTGTTTGAATCCCTCTCCAAGATCATTCGCGCCCAGCATGGGTACACAGATTGCAGATTCCGGATTTGACTTGCTGTTAACTGATATCGGCATCGGTTATGTGGTCACCGTGGGCACCAAAAAAGGCGCCGAATATCTTGCCAAATATGCCAACCCCAGAGAGGTAACCGGAGAGGAAATATCCACTCAGAAGCGTGTCAGGGATGAAGCTTTGCACCGTTACCAGGTTTCACTAATCGTGCATAAAGAACGGCTGCTCAAACTTTTGCAAGAGAATTACGATAATCCATATTGGGAATCTCGCAGTAAAACTTGTTTAAATTGCGGCTCCTGTGTCATGGTTTGTCCTACCTGCTTCTGTTTTGATGTACAGGATGAAGTTGAGCTTAATCTCAAGGAGGGGCAGCGCTATCGCAGTTGGGATGGTTGTGTGCTATCTGATTTTGCCAAAGTAGCCACGGGTGAAAATTTCAGGCATTCCAAAGGAAGCCGCTTCCGCCACCGCATGTTCCGCAAAGGTAAGTACATTCTGGAGAAATACGGTATGCCCGGATGCGTTGGTTGCGGACGTTGCGGCTCTTTTTGTTTGGCGGATATTGCCAGTCCGGTAGAGGCATTCAATGCTATCGTTGAGTCTAGCCGCATAAAAGATGAAGCTGTTCGAGTGCTGCGTGGGTCGGTTATAGAGAATAATCTTTACGTTCCCCATCCGGCCTGGATTACCAAAATTACTAACCTGGGAGGGCTGGAAAAACTGTTCGAATTCAAGTTTGTGGATGGCAGACCACTTGGTCAAATTCCAGGACAATTCGTGGAAGTATCCATACCGGGTATAGGGGAAGCGCCTATTTCGGTATCATCTTCACCTACCCGTGATGAGAACTTTCAGCTGGCGATACGAAATGTAGGCAATGTCACCCAATCCATTCATGATATGAAAGAAGGAGATGTTTTGGGTATCCGGGGACCTTTTGGTAACGGCTTTCCTCTTGATACATTGAAAGGCAAAGACTTGTTGCTGATTGCCGGAGGTATCGGGCTTTTCCCGCTCCGCTCATTAATTCAATATGTCCTGGATAAAAAAGAACAATTTGGGAAAATTCATATTTTGCTGGGTTCGCGTGCTCCTGCCGAACGAATGTTTGTTGATGAGGTTGCAGAATGGAGTAAAATTCCCAACGTGGAATTGTTAGAGACAGTCGACAAAGGTGATGACGACTGGAAAGGCAACGTGGGCGTTATTACGACCTTGATTCCTAAAGTCAAAATAGATATCAAGAAAACGGTGGCGGTAGTAGTAGGCCCGCCTGTGATGTACCGTTTTGTGATCAATGAGCTTAAGAAAATAGGATTACAGGATGATTACATAGTGATGTCACTGGAAAGGAGAATGAAATGCGGAGTTGGCAAATGCGGCCATTGTCAGATTAACGGCGTTTATGTTTGTCAGGAAGGACCGGTCTTCAGTCTGGAACAATTGAGAAGTTTGAGGGAGGCCGTATTATGAAGCCAAAAATTGCTTTTTTTGATTTCGCCAGTTGCGAAGGTTGCCAGCTGGAAGCTTTAAACCTTTCCGCTCCGGAACTGCTTGGTGTTGTTGCCGCGGTGGATATAGTTAACTTCCGTGAGGCCATGTCTGAACGGTCTGAGGATTATGACATTGCTTTTATTGAGGGCAGCATTACCCGTGAATCTGACCTGGTTCGCATTCAGTCCATTCGCAAACAAGCTAAAATACTGGTGGCCTTTGGCGCCTGCGCTTGCATTGGAGGCGTTAATTGCCTGAAAAACCTGATGAATCTGGATGATGCCATGCGTATTGTGTATGGGAAGGACGCCAAATATTATGATACTGCAGATGCTCGTCCAGTCCATGCTGTGGTTACGGTGGATCACTATATTCGGGGTTGCCCGCCCACCACTGCCGAGTTTTTAAAAGTGGTGAAAGCACTCTTGATCGGTAAGAGACCGGAAATTCCCAATTACCCGGTCTGTGTCGAATGTAAGATGAACGGTAACGTCTGTGTTTTTGACCGCTCAATGACATGTCTGGGCCCAGTGACCCGGGCTGGTTGTGGATCGATATGTGTTAATGCAGGGCGGTTCTGTTGGGGGTGCCGCGGACTGGTAGATGATCCCAATGTCGAATCTGAAAAAGACATTTTACGCAAACATGGTCTTACGGTAGAGCAAACTATAGAAAAGTTTAAAATTTATAATACCTTCACGGAGGTTAAAAAATGAAACAGGTTAATGTCAATGTTCACTACTTGACTCGCGTGGAGGGACACGGCAATATAGTGCTGAATGCCAAAGACGGCAAGATTGAAAAATTGAAGTGGGAGGTCATCGAGGCTCCGCGTCTTTTTGAAGCTATGATGCGCGGCCGGCACTGGGATGACATTCCTGTGATAGCCTCTCGTATCTGCGGTATTTGTTCAATATCTCACAGTTTGGCTTCTATTCATGCAGTAGAGGATGCTTTCAGGGTAAAGGTCTCTGAACAAACCATCTTACTGCGAAAAATTTTATATCATGCAGAATTACTGGAAAGTCATGTTTTACACGCTCTGTTTCTGGCGGCACCGGATTTTCTGGGTGTAAAAAGTGTGTTTCCGCTGGTTGAAACCCATAAAGAGGTGGTGTTGATAGCTCTGAATCTAAAAAAACTGGCCTATAACATAGCTGAAGTTATCGCCGGACGTAAAACTCATCCAATAGGGTGTGTGGTAGGCGGTTTTGCCAAAATTCCAGATATCAATGATATTTTGGCTCTAAAACCCCGTCTTGAATCGGCTAGAAAAGATTTTGACACAATACTTAAACTCTTCAAAACGTTGAACATTCCTGATTTTAAACGTGAAACCGAATACATCGCTTTGAAGGATAAAACCGAATACGCTTTCATCAGTGGAGAGATTGGTTCTTCTGATAGCGGTATTACTCCTTTGATTAATTATTTGAGTGTCACCAATGAATTTTGTGTTCCCTGGTCGACAGCGAAATATACCCGCAACAAACGGGATTCATACATGGTTGGCGCGCTGGCGCGTTATAATTTGAATAACAATCAATTGAGGCCGCAGGCTAAAGCCGCAGCCGCCGAACTGGGTTTGAAAGCTCCCTGCCATAATCCTTACATGAATACCGTAGCTCAGGTAGTAGAGTGCATTCACAGTGTAGAAGATTGCATCGATGTTATTGACACCGTGGCCAAACACGGACTGAAGGAAGAAACACCTAATGTCAGGATTTTGTCTGGACGCGGTGTGGGAGCGGTAGAGGCGCCGCGCGGCATTTTGTATCATGATTATACCTTTGATGATAAGGGTATTCTTCTGAAAGCCAATTGCATCATCCCCACAAACCAGAACCATAATAATATTCAAAAAGATATGGAAGCCATGGTGCCGGGAATTCTTGATCAGACCGAGGATGATGTACGTCAAAGGTTGGAAATGCTGGTGAGAGCTTACGATCCGTGTATCTCATGTTCTGCGCATGCGCTCAAGATTGATATTAAAAAATAGATTCCAATGAAAGAAGAGACCCTCGATAGCGTTATTGGGGGTCTCTTTATATTTTGGTGACAGATTCCGCTTGTGTATCTTCCTTCTCCTCTTTGTAAACCGGAAGATAGACACTGAAGGTCGTTCCTTTGTTAACCTCACTCAAAACTTCAATACGTCCGCCGTGTCGTTCCACGATACCGTATGAGATGGCCAGTCCTAATCCAACTCCCTTGACTTCCTCTTTGGTAGAAAAGAAGGGTGTGAAGAGTTTCTCTATGTTCTCCGGTGGAATTCCATATCCGGTATCTTGAACACTGATTTTAACTTCGTAACCTTCACGCGAGGTGGTGATTGTCAGTTTACCACCTTCGCCCATGGCTTGTATGCCGTTGACTACCAGATTGATAAAGACCTGTTGTAGTTGAATGAAATCACCTTTAACCGCAGGAAGTCCGGAAACTTCCGCGCGTACAATCTGCAAATTTTTTATCTGCGCCTGGTGGCGCACCAGCGCCATAACCTGATCGATCACCTTGCCTATGATGATAGGTTTGAAAGTGGGGGGTGTCTGACGGGCAAAATCCAGGAGACTGCGTACCAGTTGCGCTGATTGTATCAGGGAGGATTCCATCCGGGATAAAACTTCTGCCGCATCCGCTCGATTAAAGTCGTCGGCTTTAAGCTTTTTTTGCAGCAATTGAGCATACATGATGACTCCGGCTAAGGGATTATTGATTTCATGTGCAATGGCGGCTGAGAGTTGGCCCAGAGCATGTAGTTTTTCTGACTGCAGCAATTGTTTTTGGGTCTTTTCCAGTTTTTCCACATATATATTGAGTTTATCATTCAAAGCTAATATCTCTTTGTAGGCTTGTAATTGACGGTCAAAATAGTCCAGCCATGTAGCGACCAAACCACTTGACACAAACGGGAATATCAAAAAAATGAATGATCTGACCAGGACGGGAGTTTCGAATGAAAGAGGAAATGTTTTGGGAACCAGGATAAGAACAAATATGATGCTGCCGATAACCGACCCTTTGAGGCGGTAGGCCAGTGCTGCATAAAGCAGAGGCGGGAACAGGAAAATGACGTACACATCATAAAAAACCGGAAAAATCAAGTAAGTAAAAAAAATGTACATGCCTGTTAGCATCAGGATGATTATAAAATGGGGACTCCTGAAACCAGTGTCAGCTTTTACTTTGACCAGTTTCTCAGTCAGCCTGATCACAGTAGACACTATTTTCCCGTTTCGGACTGCCAGGGGATTGATCTCAATCATATTATTTCTATTATATAGTGAATATTATTTTGTATGCTACCTGGAATAACTAAATCTGACTTGATTTTAGTTGGTTTTTATATTGGTACTAGACCCCGCTTAGATGTTAGAATACGGAAAATGTGATTGGAATTGAGGTTTAAAATGTCGGAAAACGAGGATTGGCTGGGGCACCGTAAACGTCTGAGGGAGAAGTTTTTAAAAGGGGGTTTGGATGGGTTTCACGATTATGAGATAGTTGAACTGCTTTTAAGCCTGGGAAGACCCCGGCAGAACTGTAAACCGCAAGCCAAAGAAGCCTTACGCCGTTTTAAGAATTTTCGTGGTGTGATGGAAGCCTCTGAACAAGAATTACAGGATATCAAAGGAATCGGCCCTCACAGTGTATTCGGGATAAAATTCATGCAAGCTGTGGCGCGTGAGTTCCTCAAGGAGAAGAGTTTACAGCGCCCGGTGTGCAATTCCTCCCAGGAGATATATGATTATTTTTACCATAGCATGCGAGATCTTAAAAAGGAAATAATCAAGATTATTTACTTGAACAGTCAGAATCAAATACTGGAGATTCAGGATTCCGGGCAGGGTACGGTTGACAGCAATCACCTCTATCCCCGGGAGATCATTGAATCAGCTTTAAGATGTCACGCGGTGGCGCTGGTGATGGTTCATAATCACCCCTCGGGAAATCCTGAGCCCAGTGCCAGCGATTTTAATTTAACCCGTAGTATGGTCTTGGCCGGAACTGCCATGCAGATTAAAATCCTGGATCATATTGTTATCGGAGATAATTGTTTTTACTCCTTTGCCGGGCGTGGGATTTTGGAAAAATATGAAGCAGAGATAACCAAATTGAATTTAATCTGATAAGGGTAGAATCGGTAAAAGCTATATGTTATATTTAAGGGGTAAACAGGATGATTAAAATAGTTATTCAAACCGAAAAAGCGCCCAAAGCCATCGGGCCTTATTCTCAGGCCATTCGCTGCGGCGATTATTTGTTTGTATCCGGACAACTCCCGGTTGAACCGGCCAGCGGCAATATCTCCGGTGATATTAAAACTCAAACCCATCAGGTTATCAAGAATATGTCAGCTATACTGCTTGAAGCTGGCGCATCCTTACAGAACGTGGTCAAGACCACCGTGTTTTTAAAAGACCTGAATGATTTTGCGGCTATGAATGAGGTTTATCTTCAATATTTCAATCGTGATCCGCCGGCCCGTTCTTGTGTTCAGGTTGCAGCCATCCCTAAAGGGGCATTAATTGAAATAGAGTGTATTGCAATGTTATCAACCGGCAAATGACTTTTTGCAAGGATGCACTGATAAAATCAGGTTGTAAGCATTTTGTGATACTAATGGTGGTTCTGTGATCTGTTTGTGATAATAGAGGTTTAAGCTTTAGGGAACGCGAAGAAATAACGTAAGGTCCGGGTGCTATTTTTAATACGACGTTCAATGCAGGTGTTGTTAAATAGTACCAATTAAAATGGACATCAGGGTGGTTGTAAACAGTGGGCTGTTAGCTGTATTCTGATACAAAAGAAAACGTGATCAGTATGAGAACTATGGAAAATATCTGTCTGACACCGGATGTTCAAGGAGCGCAAAATGATTAATATACAGTATTATAAAGGTCAACGCTGTGTAGTCAATGCGTTATTGTGTCAGGAAGGTTATTGCTCAGAATGCGAGATTTCAATCAGAAGCACTAAAAGCAGCGAAGATGGATTGCTTGATTTGAGCAAGACTGGCCGCCGCGTAATCCATGAGAGTGAATCAGGTTTAATCGCCGCTTGCCGCTAATTCATCTTATAGCTATTGTTATCTAATATTGAAATAATTGACAAAATAGAAGGTAACAATCCTCATTATTCCCAATACCGGTAAAATCAACAAATATGAATCATCTTAAAGTCTAGATAATCCAGCCCGATCTTGCTTTGATCTCAGATTCGTTGCTGTATGTGAAAACAATCAGTTTCTTTGATTGGTAAAGTTTATTGTTTTGACAATGTTCTCAATATTTAGTTTATTTTTAACCAGATAACCACTCGCCCCGGCCTCTATTACGTCAACAGTTTCGGCAGGGATGTCAGAATCAGTAATCACGATAACCCTGGTAGCAGGCGAATGTTGTTTAATCAAACTCGTAGCTTGAACGTGTGTATTTTCAGGCAGTACATTGCCTAAAATGACAATATCAGGCCGCAGATTTTGCACTTTAAGCAATGCCTCGGACATGGAAGAAGCTTCTCTCAAAACTTGATACTCTGGAAACAACTTCAGGATGGAGACAAATAAGTTGCTGAACAACTTTTTATTATCGGTGATTAGTATAGAAGTTCGTTTCATCAGTGCTGCCTTAATTCTGATTCTGGTTGCACCGGCTGGTTATAGTCTCAACTAATGTATCAAGTAACAAAAAAGTGCAAAAAACATTAAATTGAATATGGAATGCGCTGGTTTAGTTACCATATCCGGCATTATCATAAACCACTGAGGTAAATAAAGTGTTAATGATTATGTGTGAAGGGTAACAAAAAAGTTACAATATTTGAACAATTCAATAGCTGTTCTGGCATTTGATTAAGCCAGCACAGTGTGTTTTTACCGTATGGCAAAGGCTGTTTTCTGGAAAAATGGGGTTATGCAAAACAGACCGCTTTTTTTTTATGGTTCAATATCACTTTTTCCATGGTGACATTTTCCCTGAACAATTATGGGGGTGACAAAATCGTAGCACTTCGACACCAAAGTGGGTTTTGATTGCAAATAGTACAAAAAGAGGTTATAATGAATACACATTAACAATTAAATAGCGATGGGGAGCTTGGGAGACCAGGCTGAGAGGATGCGTTTGATCATGCTGGATGATTGTCCGTATCGACCCGGATAACCTGATTCGGATAATGCCGACGGAGGGAAAGCAATGTTAGTTAAGGGCTACCCTTCTTTGAGGGTAGCCCTTTTTTTTGGATTTAGTCAGATGAAAGCTTTAATACTGGTCAATGGTGAGTTGTTTCAACCGGATATTTTGCGATGCAGAATACAGGGCGAGGTATTTGATATGGTGCTCGGAGCTGACCGGGGAGCGCTTCATGCCGCTGCGTTAAACCTCACAATAGATGCGATTATCGGTGATCTGGATTCGCTTTCAGATTCGGAACAAAAGATTTTCTCAAAAGCTAAGTTTATCACCTATCTGGCTAAAAAAGATGAAACTGACCTTGAACTGGCGCTTATTTACGCCAGGAAACATGGAGCTGA
>DAOUAU010000319.1:0-6432 GCA_034433195.1 Dehalococcoidales bacterium | reverse complement strand
CGCAACCCCTCGTTAGGTCCGGCCGGACCGCGTGCTTCCTGGAAAGACAAAATCACCTCTCTAAAAGGAGTCTGGATCGTGGTCTTGCTCTTTTTGTTGGTGATAGGAGGAATCAACCTGGGCTGGTTCAGTCCTACCGAGGGAGCTGGAATTGGAGCCGCCGGCGCTTTCCTGTTTGCTTTGGCCCGCCGGAGGATGGGCAAAACACAAATTAAGGACAGCCTGGTGGAAACAATCAAAACCTCAGGCATGATATTCTTTATCTTGCTGGGGGCCATGATTTTGGGTTACTTCTTTGCTGTAACGCGTTTGCCTAACGAAATCTCTACCGCTGTGGCATCTTTGAACGTCAGTCCCTATCTTATCTGGTTTATCATCGTTCTGATTTATTTATTCCTGGGGTGCGTCATGGATTCGATGGCCATGATTTTGCTCACGGTTCCCATATTATATCCGGTGATGTGCGGTCCGTCAGGTTTGGGATTTGATCCTATATGGTTCGGCATCATGATTGTCATTATCATTGAAATGGGATTGATCACTCCGCCTGTGGGTATTAATGTATTTGTGATTAAAGGAATGGCCCAGACAGTGCCCACCACCACCATTTTTAGAGGTATACTGCCATTCGTGCTAGTGATGATCATAGAAATCGTCATATTAACGGCGATACCGGGTATCGTTACCTGGCTGCCAGATCTATTAAGATAGAAGAAATGCGCTAATAGTCAACCCGGTTCGGGTATCTCAAGGCTTAAGTGAGATTGGTATGAGCAATACGTTACGTATTGACGTTTTTAAGAAGATTGCAGCTAATATCATTTTTCTGACTCCCAGAGAGCATTTGGCAGCACATTCTGATGATGCAGCAAAGCTCTGGAAACATCTCTGTGAATAAGTGGTTTTTGTTAAAAAACGATGATATTGTTGTCCGTGTTTTTGCCAGTCTACCTTAAATATTAGTTGGACAGTGTCACTTACCCTTGCAGCAAGGCACTATTACGTCATCAACCGGTAATGCGGTCAGGGATCTCTGAATTCACTATCGGGACAGCTGAACCATTTGTCCAAGAGGCTATTCTCAAAGGCTGATCAGTGGGAGCGCCCCGGAAAAATAAAATTGACCTGCCATTGCGCAGGTCTTAGTATTATTGATTATAGCCGGTGTTGGGTAAAATCCGGGTGATTCGCAATATGTATTAAGGAATAATCACATGCCGCTGGATGCTGTCATCATCGATAAACGAGATAATGTAGCGACTGCCCTTCGCCAAATTGAGAAGGGAGAGCAGCTTGATTTATGCTTTGAAAACAACACTTTCCATATTCGTCTGATTCAGATTGTGCCCTTTGGCCATAAATTTGCGCTTGTCGATGTTTTGGACGGTGAGCCAATTCTTAAATACGGGGAAATCATCGGCAAAGCAACCGAAAACATATTTACGGGACAGCATGTTCATGTGCATAATGTTGAAGGCCTCCGGGGCAGGGGTGACAAAAAGTGAATTTTAACGGATTTGTCAGAAAAAACGGGACCTTCGGAATACGCAATCATGTATTGATTTTCCCTACAGTAGGATGCGCTTCTGTAGTTGCACAGCACATCAGTCAAGGGGTGGCCGGTACAGTGTATGTCAATCACCCCCACGGATGCGGACACCTGGGCGCCGATAAGGAACATATGATCAGGACCATGTCCGGTTTTTGCGCTAATCCCAATGTAGCTGCAGTCTTGCTGGTTGGTCTGGGATGTGAACTGCTGACACCAGAATTAATAGGGCAGGCACTTGAAAAGGCGGGACAGAGATTCGAAACCATGAGCATTCAGAACGAAGGAGGTACTTCGCCAGCTATTCAAAAGGGCATGAGGCTGGCCAGGAGACTGGTTTATGAAGCTCAATCCTGTGAACGTGTTCCAATAAGCATTCGTGAACTCACATTAGGCGCCAAGTGCGGTGGTTCGGATACACTATCGGGTTTAACTGCCAATCCCGCGCTGGGCGTAGCCAGCGATATGTTGATCAGCCGGGGCGGCACAGTTATCTTGAGCGAAATTCCCGAGATGCTGGGCGCCGAACAAGTATTAATAAGCAGAGCCGGCAATGATCAGATTAAGGAGCGTATCTGTGAGATTACCTCTAAAATGGAGGCCTCTATTCTTAAAATGGGTGTTGATGTGAGAGGTTCCGAACCCTCTCCCGGCAATATCGCCGGAGGGTTGACCACCCTTGAAGAGAAATCATTAGGCGCCATTCGTAAAGGCGGAAAGTCAATCATCCGGGAAGTTTTTGAATTTGGATCGAAACCTTCTCAAAAAGGACTGATTATCATGGACGGCCCAGCCCTTGACGCAGTCTGTTTGACCGGAATGAGTGCATCCGGGGCACAGATCATAGTATTCACCACTGGAAGGGGGACTCCTTTGGGTTCAGCTATTTCGCCGGTGATAAAAGTATCTTCCAATAGCCATGCATTCAAGCAGATGGGAGATAATATGGATATCAATGCGGGAGAAATAGCCGATTCTGACAAATCAATCGAAACTATGGGCGAACAGATATTTGACGAACTGATCGCAGTGGCCAATGGCAAACTGACAAGGTCTGAAATACTGGGACACAACGAATTTGCCATCCACTCGATTGGACCTGCCGTCTAGTTAAGTTACGGCGCAAAAAAACTCTGATTATCGCGGTTATGGGAGATGTGCATGAGTATCATTAAGTTACCCCAGATGGCCTGGAATGGAGTTCGCGATCTGGATCTTAGCTTGCCGGACAGTTGTGACATTAATATCTGCGAAATGAATGGTTCCAGGCGGCCGCATCTGAATGCCCAACAGATCAGATCTGCAATCAATAATCCTATTGGTTCGGAACCCTTGCAGATTCTCGCCAGGAACAAAAAACAGGTTGTCATAATATTTGATGATATTCAGAGGGCTACCAGGGTGGCTGAAATCGTCCCTTACGTACTTGAAGAACTGGCAGCGGCAGGAATTCCGGATGACAGAATTCGTTTTATTGGCGCTACCGGATGTCATGCTGCCATGGACCGTTACGATTTTGTCAAGAAACTGGGGGAAGACGTGCTTCACCGCTTTCCGGTTTACAGTCACAACGCGTTCGGGAGTTGTGAAGAGGCTGGAACGACCAGCAATGGAATCAAAGTGATGGCTAATGCGGAAGTCCTGAGCTGTGATCTCAAAATTGGAATTGGATCAATAGTGCCTCATGCTTTCGCTGGTTTTGGAGGCGGCGCTAAAATTATTTTGCCCGGCATTTGCGCTTTTGAAACCTGCCGCAGTTTCCATCATGCGGGGGCTAAATCCAAACAAAAACAGAGTGACAAGGCTATCGGTTTAGGCCTGATTGAAGGAAATCAATTACGGTTGGATATGGAGGAAGCAGCCGATCTTGTCGGTCTCGATTTCAAAATCGACGCGATCATGAATTCATACGGGGAAACCGCGGCGATCTATGCCGGAAATTTGAAAAGTGCCTATCCGGCGGCTGTCAAAGATGCCCAATCTCATTATGACACTGTTCAGGCCTTTAACCAGGACATTGTTATCGCAAATACTTTTGCCAAGGTTGCGGAGTGTGAATCCGGTCTGGAAATAGCGATTCCTTCTCTAAAAAAGACCGGAGGTGATTTAGTCTTGATAGGCAACGCTCCCGAAGGGCATGTAGCCCATTACCTGGGCGGCCCATGGGGCAAAAAGAAACACAGCAGTTCTCAGATGCAATGCGCTTTACCTGAACGCGTGAAACGCCTGATCATCTTTAACCAATATCCTGATTTGACGATTTTTGGGTACTTCGCCCAACCTGAGAAAGTCCTGCTTCTAACAAAATGGGACGAAGTTACAGCGCTGCTTGAGAAAGAGCATCCCGGCCAAACTTCCGTCGCAGTCTATCCCAATGCGGATATCCAGTTTTCCTCTCGCAATTCAGGTTCGAGCATTTTGAATTTTGAGATTGTATAGCAAATAGGTGAATAACGGACACTGATTAATAGTTTGATAACATCGGAGGAATAAACAATGTTGTCTAGAAGCGATTACGCGGTATTAAACAACTTCGGCTTTACCATGGAGCCGGTAGCGGTAAAATTCTTTTCGGAGTGTCCGCAGAATATTCCAGTAGCAGAACGTTCGATGGCCCTGTGTGAGATGCTAAAATATGCGCAAGCGGGTAATTCCCTTTATGCCGGAATACAAAATCACAATTGTGATGCGGGCACTTATATTCTGGGACAGACCAAATTGGGAGAGCCATATTTGAAAGGAAAATTTGGCGCTGGACTGAGTATATTCGCTGATACCAGGGCTGCAAGCAAACTATACGATAATATTCTGACTCTGCCTCCGGGAACAGTAAATTATATCGCTCTTTCTCCCTGGTCCAAATTCAGTTTTGAGCCGGACCTATTAATTATTCTGGCCAATATTGAACAAAGTGAGATTATCTTTAGAGCAATAAGCTATAAAACCGGAGAAGCGTGGCATAGCCACTATTCAAGTGCGATAGGATGTTCGTGGCTTTTTGCATATCCTCATCTCAAAGGTGAAATAAACTATACCACTACTGGTTTGGGTTTTGGCATGAAACGCAGAAAATTATTTCCAACGGGTCAACACCTGATCAGCGTTCCTCACAACAAGCTGGGCTCTCTCCTGGAAAACCTCAATGAGATGCCCTGGGTCCCGGAAGCCTATAAGGAAAACGGTATGGATTATGTCAGGAAACTCAGGAAGTCATTGGGACTGGAGTGAAATATTCCAGGAGTAACCGGAGCATTTTAACCGGACAAAAAAGAAAATCCGGCGCTCTATCTTCGATATATTTTTACATTCAGTTCAGCATCTGCCTCTGCTGGAAAGTTTTTTACCCTGCTTCTTAAATGAAGTCACAATTGCCAAGATCATTCAGACTGCCCGCAGTCACTCGGGTTGATTTACCCGGCTGCAAATGCTCTTTTGCTAACCGGAATGGGAGTAAGTGAATTCCTGGAATTTACTGCCGGTGGTATAGAAGGGAGGCTTTGGCTTGTAACCTTCAGCGATGATATCACCCGGCCTGTGGTGTCAGGCGTAAATTCTACTTATAATCCCGGAACGAAGTGATCAGGGATTCTCGCAAAAAGGGAAGTTAAGGGATTTTTCAGTAACGTTCTTTCAAACAATGGGCGGATATTCATATTCAAGACTGAAGGATTACAGTTAATACCGGCTCAGCGAGCTTGCCCGTATTTATTCTTCGATCAGCTTGAGCAAATTACGGGCTCTGCCCAGCACCAGCCTTAAGTAAAGCGATAGCTTTTGCAGTTCTTCCGCGGAAAGGACAGAAAAGACAGATTCTATGGAGATTTTTGTCATCTTGTTGAAAGCTTCCCGGCCATGATCAGTCATAACTATTTCCAGCTCTCTGCGCTTTGGCAGCTTAACAATATCGACCAAACCCAGTTTTTCCATCCTGCGGACTAACGTTAATACTGAATTTTTCCGGCGCATCCAGGAAACAGCAATGTCACCAATCGAGGATTTGCCTCCCCGTCTGCAAAGGATTTGCAGGATGGCAGCCTGCTCTGGTGTAATTCCTGTTTGAGACACCTCGTAATCGCGTAATCTTGATACGGAAAATTTAGTGAAATCTAACAGCATCCAAACACTAAATACATCGTTAGCTGTGAACTTAGTCAAAAAATCGTCTTTGGGATTATCAATGCCGTTGAGGATGGAATCAAACTTGTTTTCCTTAACCATTATTTGTTCCCTTTTTGTATTCAATGAATTCGTTATTATTGCGCCGGTGTTACTCGTTCAATTGATGTACATACCCTATCGATGTTAGCTCATATATGATTTACATTTTAATCTCATATAAATCATATATTATGTTATTAGCGGCCAATCTGCAATGAATAAACTGCTGAGGATCAACGCGAAATTTTTACTTTCAACTTCAGGTCGTTTTCCATGAAAATATTTTTTGATGGCATTAACCCGGATTGTGAATCAATACTTTCCTGGGAGGCCGAATACACAGTGCTAAGACTGTGGCGATTGCGGTAAGTACCGCGAAAGATATGAAAGCCGTGTTGTAACTGCCGGTGGTATCATAAATCCAACCTGCGTAAATCGGCGCGATCAGTCCTATCGGAGCGGTGACTATAGCCCCGATCCCGGTGATAGAACCGTATGATTTTATACCAAAGAAACGGCCCCGCATCAAAATCGCCAGGGTTCCCGGGGCTCCGCTGCCGAAACCAAAAAGTATCAAAAACAAGTATATGGTAATTATGTTCGGCTCAAAGAGAAAAATGGTGATTCCCAGGCACTGCAAAAAATAAAACCCCCCCAGTAAATAAGCCAGAGCGCCCTTCCGGACGCGGTCCGCCAGAACTCCCGCGATGAATCTGGCGGGGGCG
>DAOUAU010000318.1:0-20996 GCA_034433195.1 Dehalococcoidales bacterium | reverse complement strand
CCATGAGATTCTTCGGATGCTATTGTTTGACTATGAATTCCTCTACCAGCCAGAGCTTGCTCCTGGTCATATCCGAAAATTTGTCGCCGTCATCTCTGAGCTCTTTTCCGGCATCAGTTTGAACCCAGGCTATAAAATTACGGTAAGCCTGCATATCATCCCACCACATTTCTACGATTCCGTCTCCTTCGTTTTCGCGCCCTGGCATTGGCATGACATAATTCTGAACATATTTGCGCATGCCTGGTATAATCTTCTTGGCCAGAGGCGCATGCACATTTTTCCAATAATGATGAAATTCCTCCAGACTCATTCCCGGTTTTCGAAATGCTACCGCGATAGATTTAATCATTTGATCTACTCCTTAAACTCAGGCGCCGTGCTTATTTTTCCCAACTTTGAACTAATTCGTAAGCCGCGCCCCATTTCCTGATAAAACCGCCGTCCTGCCATTTCTGATCAAAATCCTTGACCGCAGCGGCAAATTCAGCGCTCTGTGGAAAGTTATGCAGATCGTCTTTGGTATCAAATTCATATATCGAAAGGTAGTTAGAGCATTCCTGACTATCGCCCAGCAGGTGATAACGGGAGGCTTTTTTCATACCTTTGAAGGCAAACATCATGGGTACATGTCTTTCGTTGTACCACCGGTTGTATTCTTCTTCTTTTTCGGGGTCGGGTTGATTGGCCACAATAAGCGCAAATTTATAAGCCATGCTTTTCTCCTGGTCTGGAGGGCCAGACTGTTTGAAATCTTATAATCAGCCCTCATTCATTTAATTTGTAAACATGGGAGCTAATCAAAACACAGGGAAAAAGACCGGTTTGCTCAATTTCAAGAAATTGAGCGGAGTATGGGACATGTTTTTGGGCAAAAAAACCATGATGGGCCGGGTAATGACCTGTTGTTTCATTTCATCGCTCATATGAAAGTCTATTCCATCTTCAAAACTGCTGAAAAGGTCCGGCAGTCCTTCGCCCGGGAAGATCAAATACTGATCCGCAACATGGGTATGCGCTTCTTTTTCGGGATGACCGGGTTTGCTGAAAACCTGCCAGCCTATGTTGCTGCCGGTCTCGGGAATCTGCATGTCACCTCTGAGATTGACACTGTGTTTGAATCAGATATGAACAATCATGAAATCAAGTTTCATTCAATATTAATGGCATTAAAACTGCATGTCAATAGGTTAACAAAACCCTGGGCATAATTGACAATCTGATACGTTTTGGCTATGCTGATATTACTAAATATCGCTAATGATAGACTTTGTCAATGATTAAATAAACCTGAATAATCACATATTTTTAACCGGCGGCTTTTTGCCCGCGTTTTTTCGGTCAAACACACAACCCGTTTATGGGTAATTGTAGCCTCTTTGTTCGGGCTGTTCAGATTTTTTATTTTATTCAGACCCCCTGAATGTGATCCAACCCGATGGCAGGGTTAAAGCAGATGCGGATCAAGGGCAGGCGGAAGTAATTAACAAAAAAACTAAAAGTGTTAAATTTGGAAACTAATTTGTTCAAAATATACTATTTTAGTGAATAGAGGTGGAAATATGGCTAAACAATGGCATGAAATGACTCCTGAAGAGAAACGGGAAGAACGTTTCAAGAGCTGGCTTAATCCCGCCGGAGTGAAATTTAATAACCCGGAAGCGGCCAGGAAATATCAGGGAAGAACACAAAGGCTGATGGACGCCATTCTGCTGCGGGAGCCGGACCGTGTGCCGGTTATCCTGCCCGTAGGTAACTTCCCCGCTTACTATGCAGGAAAGAACCTGAAAACCATGATGTATGATTATGAGTTGCTGGTGAAGGCCTGGAGCAAGTTCGTGGAGGATTTCAGCGAAGACATGGATTCTTTCAACGGCCCGGCCCTGACTTACCCCGGCCGCGCCCTGGAGAGGATGGACTATAAGCTTTACAAATGGCCGGGCCACGGCCTGGGTGATGATGTTGCCTCGTACCAGTTCGTTGAGGGCGAGTATATGAAAGTGAGTGAATATGACGCCTTTATCAATGACCCCGGTGATTTTATGTTCCGCGCGGTTTTGCCCCGCCATTTCGGCGCGGCCGGAGGGCTCAGTAAATTCGTCCCTCTGACCTCGGTCATGGGCCGTCCGCTGAATACTATACATCCGTTCGCCCTGCCTGAAGTACGGGCCACTTTCCAGGCCTTTATGGATGCCGGCGTTGAGTGGGAAAAATGGCAGAAATATGTCTTCGGTTTGATGCGGGATTCCACCTCGGCCGGTTTCGCGGCTTTCAGGGGCGCTATGGCCACCGCGCCCTTTGATATCCTCGGCGATTCATTGAGAGGCACCCAGGGCGCGATCCTGGATATGTACCGCAATCCGGATAAAGTCCTGGCCGCCCTGGAAAAAATTACACCTATCATGATTAAACATACCATCGACGCGATAAACGTCAGCGGCGGCTTTATGGTCACATTCCCGCTGCACAAGGGCGATGATGTTTTTATGAGTGACAAGCAATTCGAAAAATTTTACTGGCCGACCCTAAAACAGACCATCATGGCGCTGCGCGAAGAAGGAATCATGTCTTATCTCTTCGCTGAAGGGAAACATCAGCGCCGCCTGGAGGCTATTACCGAGCTGCCGAAGACCTGGAGCGTCTGGCAATTCGACCAGACTGATATGAAGAAAGCCAAAGAAGTAATCGGCAAGACAGCCTGCATCCTGGGCAATGTGCCGTCCTCCGTGATGTGCACCGGCACTCCGGAAACCGTGACCGAGTATTGCAAGAAATTAATTGAAGATTGCGCCCCGGGCGGCGGATATATCCTGACCGGCGGCGCGCAAGCCACCGAAGCCACTCCGCAGAACTTTAAGGCGATGATGGCGGCGGCGAAGAAGTATGGAACCTACCGGCAGAAATAATATCGCGGTAATCCTGAATTTTATTTGACATCAGCAGCTAAGGAGGATTTGCCCTTGAACAAGGTTATGTCCATGAAGGAGGCGGTGGCGCGGAATTTGAAGAGCGGCGATACGCTCTTCCTTTCCGGCATGCAGCATGGCGAACCAGCCGCCGCCATCCATGAAATAGTGCGTCAGAAAATTGATCACCTGAAGCTGGTCTGCGTCCTGATTACCACTTATTCATTGTTGATCGGTGAAGGCCTGACGGACAAAATATATACCGCCTGGATGATGCAGGATATCAAGCGTTCTTACGCTTTTGGCAAGGCCAAAAAGTTGGGCCGGCTGCCAGTGATCGAAGAGTATTCGCATTACGCTTTAAGCACTGCTCTTTTGGCTGGACAGATGGGGGTACCCTATCTGCCGACCAAATGCATGTTGGGCTCGGACTTTTTAAAAGTGAACCCCAATGCGAAAGTGACCGAGTGTCCTTTCACGGGTGAAAAGGTGGCCGCGGTGAGAGCCATAATACCGGATTGCGGCATTATCCATGTCCAGCGCGCGGATGCCGATGGCAACGCCCAGAAATGGGGTACCCTGGGAATGGACGTAGAGGGCATCAACGCCAGCCGGAAAATCATCGTCAGCACCGAAAAAATCGTGGATTCGGATGTCATCCGGCGTGATCCCAACCGCACGCTGATTCCGGGTTACCGGGTGGCCGCCGTGGTGGAGCAGCCCTGGGGCGCTCATCCTATGCACCTGGCCGGTTTTTACGGCGATGACCAGTTCGGTTTTTATGGAGAGGTAGGCCTGCCCGAAAAGTATGAGGCTTATCTGAACAAGATGGTTTATGGCGTCAAAGACTGGGATGAGTACCTGAAAGTCAGGCATGGAATCAAGGGCGAAGCCTATTTCCGGAGGCTTGAGATGGACCCCATCCCCAGCGACCCGATTTATACCGGTGTAGAGAAGGTGCAGAAATGAGCGACCAAAAAGATGTTGTAGACCCCGGCTTGTCCGCCGACCAGATGATCGTCAGCGCCTCCCACCAGATTAAGGATTATGATGTGATCTACGTAGGCCTGGGACTGCCCATGCTGGCCGCCCTGCTGGCCAAATATACTCACGCCCCGCATACCACCATCATCATCGAGAATGGCATCGTCAGGACTAAAATCTTTGACCTGCCGGCCTCGACCGATACCCTGGGCTCCCAGACTTATTCCGACCAGCTCAACAGCCTGTTTTATATCAATTGTATGGGACAAGCCGGCTTTATCAACCTGGGCTTTCTGGGCGCCGGCGAAATCGATAAACACGGCAATTTAAACGATACCGTGGTGGGTGACTACAATAATCCGATATATCGCTATCCGGGCGGCGGCGGTGCCAACGATGTTATCAGCTTTTGCCCTCAGACCTGCGTGGTAGTGCGCCAGAAAAAGAACCGTTTCCGCGAGAAGGTGGATTTTATTACCTGCCCCGGTTACCTGGACGGCATCCCCGGCCAACGGGAAGCCGCCGGACTGCGGCCCAACACCGGCCCCTCCACGGTCATTACCGATATGGGCGTGTACGGCTTTGTGAATGGGGAAATGGTGCTGAAATCTATTCATGCCGGCATCGGCATCACGGTGGAGAAGGTCAAAGCCGAAGTTGAATGGGACCTCAAGGTGGCTTCCGACTTGACCGAGACCGTGCCCCCCACAGAAGAAGAGAAGGAGATTTTGCGTCATAAGGTCGATCCGACTCATATCTGGGTGGGTGGCAAACGTGATTTTTCGAAGCGGTTCGGGTAAAAATCCGGCGTCCCTGTCACTCCTTCTCTAAAAGACACTACCTCCAAAAACGAGATGTGCTGATTCCCGCCTGGTTTTAATAAAACAGGTAATCACTTAAATTCTTGTTATCTATCACCGCAGGCATGACAAACGTATACTGGAAACTGCTATTGCTCCCGCTACCTCCGAACCAAAAAAAGGAAGGCTCTCAAAAATTCTCCGGAGAGCCTTCCTTCAGTTTATGCAGTGGTATTGATGTTTACAATGATTACAGCGCCATATCTCTAAGGTCTTTGGATACAATCAATTTGGCTTCGGTGACGGACTGAACATCAGCGGCGGTCAAGCCGGGCGCTACTTCTCTCAGTACCAGACCTTGAGGCGTGACGTCAATGACGGCATAGTTGGTGAAGATCTTCTTTACCGCTCCCCGCGCCGTGATGGGGTAGGTGCAGGTCTTTAAAATCTTGGGTTCACCGCCAGTGGTGCAGTGCTCCATGGCAATATACAGGTTGCGGGCGCCTACTGCCAGGTCCATTGAACCTCCCACATTGCCCAATTTCCCGCGGTTAGCTGACGGGACATTCCAGCCGGCGTAGTCACCGTTCTCGGCTACCTGCAAAGCTCCCAGCACGGCGTAATCCATGCGTCCGCCGCGGATCATGGCGAAGGATTCTGAGCTGGAAAAATAACATGAACCGGGCAACTCAGTAACAGGCTGGCAGGAAGCGTTGATCAGGTCCTGATCAATTGCCTCATCAAAAGCCAGGGGGCCGGTATTCAGCATGCCCACCTCAGCTTCCAGCACAACATCCCGGCCTTCAATCCAGTTAGAGACCAGGGTGGGAATACCGATGCCAAGGTTGGCATAGCTGCCGTCCGGAATTTCATTGGCTATTCTTAAAGCGATTATTTCTCTCGCGATACCTTCTAGTTTTTTAACCATTTTTCTCCTCCATAAACCATTCGCGAACCAGGATTAACTTTTCTCGATGGTAACATTAATCTTGGGACGCTCGACCTTTACCACCCGTTTGACATAGACACTGGGGAGATGTACCAAATCCGGGTCAATTTCGCCCGGCTCAACAATATTTTCAGCTTCAACAATGGTGATTCGGGCCGCTTTGGCCACATCCGGATTATAATTCCTGGCCGTTTTCCGGAATACCACGTTACCCATGCGGTCGGCCTTCCAGGCATGCACAAAACCGTAATCCAGTGGCAGGGCGGTTTCCAGTAAACATTCTTTACCGTTGAAGACTTTGGTTTCTTTGCCCTCGGCGAGAAGAGTACCCGCTCCGGTGGGAGTATAAAAACCCGGGATGCCAGCCCCGGCGGCCCTCAATTTTTCAGCGAAAGTGCCCATCGGGTATAATTCGCACTCCACTTTACCGGCTCTCAGCAGCTCCTCAAAAAGGGACTGACGGCTGAATGAACGGTAAAACGGATAGTTGCAGATGGCCTTTTTAACCTGTCCATTCTGGAGAAGAAGATTGATCTCATCATTACCTACGCCCAATTGCATCACCACGATGGTCAGATTCTTGGTCCCCTGTTTGGCCAGTGCCTGGGTCAAATAAACAGGGTTGCCGCAAGTGAAGAAGCCGGTGAAACCGACGGTGGCGCCGTTCGGTATGTCTTTGATCGCTTCTTCAATACTGGGAAAAACCTTGTCCACTGATTTTCCTCCCGCGAAAAATATTTTATGCAAAATTATTGAAAAATGATTTCGAAATGCGGATTTGACTATCATTCACTTTAACTTAAATGATTCCTGAAATCAAATAATAATCCAATGCGAATATCGTTATTTCAGGACTAATCAGCCATGAGGCACGAAATATTCACTGAAATCAGCGGTTCACTCTTGGGAGATCAGTCTTGCCAGGCGCTGTTCCAGATGCAATCCCTCCGCCAGTGTCATTTCCAGGCCGTGGTTAACCGCGCTTTTAGCCAGTGAGACTGCCAGCGGTTCAAAGGCGGCTATCCGCCGGGCGATTCTTTCGGCTTCAGGATAGAGGTTTGGGCGGGATAAAACCCGGTTTACCAGCTTGAAGCGTCTGGCTTCTTCAGCTTTGATCCAGCGTCCGGTGAGTAAAATATCCAGCGCTCTGGAGCTGCCGGTTTGCCTGGGCAGTGTCTGAGAGCCGCCGGCTGCCGGTATGATGCCCAGTGTTACTTCCGGCAAACCGAACTGAGCGTCATGTGAACATAAACGGATATCACAATATAAGGACATTTCAATTCCTGAGCCTAATACATAACCCTGCATGGCCGCGATAAACGGCTGGGTCATGCCGGCAAAACGGCTCCAGATATCTCGCTCAAAGCGGGCGGCGCGGGCCAGGACCGGGGCCGGGGCGCTGAGAAATTCGGTCAGGTCCGCTCCGGCACAGAAGGCTTTTTCACCTGCCCCTTTCAAGATAACCACTCGCACTTCGGAATCGTCCCGGATGGCTCCCAGCGCCTCATATAGATCATCACGCATCCGGATATTGTAAGCGTTCAGAGCCTGGGGACGATTCAGCGTGATATAGCCGATATGTTCTTTTTTTTCATAAATGATAGCTTCAAATTCACTCATTTTCAGTTCCTGGCGGCCAGCGGTTATCTTTCATGTCTGTATACGGGTTTCAATATTTTTGGGGATTTTGGACCGGCTTCTGGTTCAGCTATCATCCGCTGACAGCGTCCCCGGAGATCGTTCCTATTGCCCCCTGTATTCCGGTTTTCGTTTCTGCCAAAAAGACCGAATACCCTCCGTCCGGTCCGCAGTGGTATGTAACAGGAAATAGAGGTCCGCTTCCAATCTCAATCCCTGTTCGAGAGTCATATCCAGCCCCTTGTTGACAGCTTCTTTACAATAACGCATGGCTAACGGGGCCTTGCTGATCAGGGTAGCGGCCAGAGCCTCTACTTCAGCCTGTAAATTTTCAGCTTTGACCACTGTGTTGACCAGTCCAAGTTCCAGAGCTTCCGCCGCTTCGATTGACTCCCCGGTCAATATCATTTCCATGGCTTTGCCTTTGCCTATCAGGCGCGCCAGCCGTTGTGTACCGCCCTCGGAGGGGATTTGCCCGTGGGTAATTTGGGGCAAACCGAAGCGGGCGTTTTCCACCGCCAGGCGCATATCGCAGGCTAAAGCCATTTCCAGGCCGGCGCCGGTGGTATTGCCGTTGAGCGCCGCCACAGTGGGACGGTCAATAGCTGCAATGGCGGCCGCAGGACCGGGAAAGAATTGCTCTTTTTCAACCGGATGGGGAAGGTCAACCGCCGGAAGCGAAAAATTGCCGGGAATATTCACGATCACGGCATAGATGGTCTCATCACCATTGATATCGGAGCAGATTTGGTGGAGTTCACTGCCCAACCCCGGCTCCCCGGATTGACCAAATGTGATGATACCCGCGTGTCCCTCTTTACTGTATTTTACGCCGTATTCAGTCATTTCAGTCTCCTTGTCAGTACTATCTTAACTCAAAGAAACGAATTTACCAAACCTTACGAATAACAGATGTGATTTTTGACGGGTGCAATTTTTCAAAGGCTTGCCTGTTGCCGCCCGGTGCTATATTATTAGCTCATGAACATTTTTTTATCCGTCATCGCTCTGATAATCGCCTACCTGCTGGGCTCCCTGCCCTCGGCTTTCATCATCGGCAAAACCCGCCGCAATATGGATATCCGCAAAGTCGGCAGCCGCAACATGGGTGCCATGAACACCTTTTACAATGTGGGATTCTGGTGGGGCATGCTGGTGCTGGCCATGGATATCATCAAAGGAATCCTGGCGGTGATGGCAGCGCGCTGGCTGGGCGCGCCCCAGTATATTGATCTGGCTTGCGGCGCCATGGCCATTGTCGGCCATAATCTGCCTGTTTTCCTGAAGTTCAAAGGCGGCAAGGGCGGGGCTACCCTGATCGGCGTTTTGATCAGCATCATGCCCCTGTGGGGCATTCCCATTTATGCGGCCACTTTCGGGTTAATCATGTTAATCACCCGCTTCCCCACTCTGAGCTACGGCGTAGCTTTCTTTTGCTTTCCCATTCTGGCCGCTTTTGTATATCACAACACCGCATTTGTGATCTATTCTTGCCTGCTGCTTCTGGTGCCCTTTGGCCGCTACATCCCCCGCATCATCGAAATGCGTAAAAAAGCCACCGGCGGCTGGAAGCAGGTGGCCATGCGCAAGAACTTAAAAGAAAGATTGTAGAACATCAGCCTTCGACGAAAGCCATGTTTTACGGATCTTTTCCAAGCTTTTTCAGAAGCCTGTTCCTCAGGTGATGTGTCCGGTGATCATGCCTTCGGAATATTACGTGCTACCCCATTTCTTCTAAAATCTCCACCGCTGCCGCTACCAGTTTGGGACAAAGTGTGGCCGACAGGCCTTTCTCTTTAACCGCTGCCGCCCCTTCCGGCGTGCCCAGATCGTGACCTAATAACTCAGTGCAATTAACGGTTCTGTAAATTTGCTTGAAGCGTTGGTTAAACTCCTGTTCCAGTGCATACAGCTGGTCGCGGTTTTTCTTGGGCCGGCTCGGGTCAAAATCCTGTTTGAGCCCCAGTACCATGTAGGCTGCAGTGACCGCTCCGCAGGTCCCCCCGGTATGTCCCATACCGCCTCCGAAGCCCAGCGCAATTTTAAGAGCGGTGGCTTTGTCTATCCCTACCTCATCTGCAAAGGCGTTGATCACTGACTGCGCGCAGTTGGTGGTCTGGTTGGTCATCCCGGCGGCTGCCGATTCACTTTTTTTCATTTAAGTCTCCTGCGGGAGGTTCAAGCCAATTGCGGCCAGCGCCGGCTTTGAGCTTCCCTGATATTTAAGTTATTTTTAGTTTATGCTTCTTTTCTCAGAATTGAAAGTGGATCACTTGCCAGAGGCTTGTGCGCTAACAGACCGGTTAATCAAGCCTGCCTCGATAATTAACTGACATATTGACAAAATTAATATTGGTGCTATAATAATATCAATAATAATAATATCGATATTAAATAAATTGCGAACAGACCCATCGGTGGGGCAGTCGGGCGGTATGCAGCAGACTGCCGTTTTCAATTCATTTGTTGATGATTGTTTATAAGGGGTGCCCGATGCCTCAGGACTGGCAGGAATTAACTGTTTTGACCGGCGCTGCTGAAATGGTGGTAGAACGGGTGCGCCTGGTCAAGAATAATATCCATATCGAAGGTGAATTTGAGCTGCCTCCGCTGGCCAGGCTTTCTGCCGAGGACCAGGTTTTCGTGATGGCTTTTGTACGCTGTGACGGCTCACTCAAGGATATGGAGAAAACCTTTGGTATCAGTTATCCCACGGTTAAAAGCCGGCTGGCACGCATCGCGCGGCAATTCCAATTCGTGGATTCACCCGCTCCGAATCACCGGGAAGAGGTTTTAAAGCTTTTAGAGGCGGGCGCCATTACCGCTGCCGAGGCCATTGAGAGGTTATCCGTATGAGTTATCCACCCATGCTGATGAGAGTGAAAATCATCAACCGGGAACGCCGCATCAATTTGTGGCTGCCGCTTTTTCTGGTCTGGATAATCTTGTTTATCATCGCCATCGCCCTGTCACCACTGGTATGTCTTCTGGTGATTCTGTTGTGGCCGTGGGGCTGGGGTGAGATGCTGATACTGCTGGGTCCGGCGGTTTACCGCATTCTATGTGCTCTAAAAGACCTTTCGGTGGATATCCGCCGCCCGGATGAGATGATCCTGATCTATTTCAAATAAGCTGTGAATTCGGGGAGGATTTTGTGAGTGGTTCGAATCCGGACTTATCAATCCACAATTTGCCTGGGAGGCGATAAATATGAATAACAATCAAATGAAAATTCTGGAAATGCTGGCGGCCGGAAAAATCAGTGTGGCAGAGGCTGACCGGCTGCTCTCTTTGATCCATCCGGAAAACCAGAACAATGAGAACAGAGGGCCCAAAAAAATGCCCAAATATCTGCGGGTTTTAATCCAGCCCCTGACTGACAGTCAGATTTCGGGTCAGCGCGAAAACGTCAATATCCGGGTCCCCATGGCCCTTTTGCGGGCGGGTATCAAGCTGGTCTCCATCATTCCTCCCAGCGCTTATAATGACGTGGATTCAGCTCTTAAAGGCAAGGGCATCCAGATGGATTTGCGGGACATCAAACCGGAGAATATTGAGGAGCTGATCACTGCTCTGAGTGAATTGGAAGTCAATATTGAGGATGCCAATAACCGCGTGCATGTCTATGCGGAATGAGCGGCGGAGTTGAAAACACCCTGAGTCAAACAACCACATCTCAGGAGATCGGCCGGAGACTGCCCTTGATTACCCCTGGGAAAATCAGTACTCATAACTTAGAACTAAAAGCTGACGGCTGACAGCTATTCGCAGGAGCCTTCCATTGAAAAAATTCATGGTCATCTGGGTCAGTCAGGCCTTTTCGCTCTTTGGCAGCGCGGTGGTGGAATTTGCTCTGGCCTGGTATCTGACCATCAAAACCGGCTCGGCTACCATACTGGCCACTTCAATGCTGGTGGCCATTCTGCCTCAGGTTATCCTGGGGCCTTTCATCGGTCCTTATATCGACCGCTGGGACCGCAAGCGCATCATGATTTTGACAGATATAGCCATATCCTCCATGACGCTGGGGCTGATGGTTTTATTCTGGCTGGATGCTATTCAGATCTGGCATGTCTACCTGGCCATGGCGGGACGGGCCGTCGGGCAAGCCTTCCACTTTCCGGCCAGCATGGCCGCCGTGACCATGATAGTGCCGGAGAGGGACCTCTCCCGGGCGGCCGGGCTTAACCAGATGCTGCAAGGGGCTATCACCATCGCCGGTCCGCCGGCCGGGGCTTTTCTGTTTAGTCTTTTGCCGGTCCAGGGTCTACTGGCGGTGGACATTGTCACTGCCATTATTGCCGTGGCCTGTTTATTGCCCATCAGCATACCCAGACCCGCGCGTGCTGCCACGGTGGTGAAAACCTCCGTGATGACCGAGATGCTGGACAGTTTCCGTTATATCTGGAACTGGAAAGGACTGACGGCTTTGATCGCTGTTTCGGCCGTCATCAGCTTTTTTATCATACCAGCCTTCACTTTACTGCCGATCATGGTGAATGAAGCTCTGGCGGGCGATGTCATGAAGCTTGGCTGGTTGCAAGCTGCTTTTGGACTGGGTATGATTGCCGGCGGGTTGACACTGGGCGTCTGGAGGGGCTTCAAGAAAAGGGTGGTGACCGGAATGCTGGGAGTGATTATTTGTGGTTTGTCCACCTTTGCGCTGGGACTGACCTCATTCGGGTGGTACCTGACCGGCCTGGCAGCCAGCTTCTTCATCGGTTTTGGCTTATCCTTCGCTAACGGCCCCATCATGGCGGTTTTACAGGCTACCGTGGCCAAAAACATGCAGGGACGGATATTTTCGCTGATGGGTTCAATCAGTTCAGCCATCATGCCGCTGGGGCTGGCTATCGCCGGACCGACCACAGACGCTATCGGAATAGGCACCCTGTTTTTTATATGCGGGACGGCCATTGTGATAACGGGAATCGTTTGCTTCTTTATCCCGGCGATGATGAACCTGGAAACTAACAGTAACAATCCGGCGGCGGGCCAGTGATTTGAGAGCGGCCGCGCGGCGGATTCATCCGGTTGCTATCTGTGGAAAAGGATAACTATTATAGCCGGGCGGTTCAGGCTGATTACCGTGTGCTTTTCCTCACCCACCCGTTGCGGTAAATAATGAGCGGAAAAGTAATCAGCATGACCAGTATCCCGATCACCTGGGCTTCATGCAACCCGAAGAGGAAAGGCGAACCTTCCCGGATGAAATCAATCCCGAAGCGCCATGCGGCGTAGATGAACAGATAGATATAAAAGAGAGTTCCTTCTTTCTTGAAATGGCCTCTTAACAGCAGCAATATTCCAAAAACCAGCAGATTGAAAACGATCTCGAAAACCTGGGTCGGCAGGACCGGAATGCCATTCGGGGCGAAGGAATCAGGATTGTTGTAGATAACTGAAACCGGGCAGCTTGATTCAATTCCGTAGCAGCAGCCGTTGAAAGTGCAGCCTATTCTGCCAATGGCCTGGGAAAGAATAATACCCGGAGCTATCATATCCGCGAAAAGGGTAAAACGGAACTGCTTGCTGATTTTGCTGTAAATCCAGATGCCCAGAGCGGCGCCCAGCACCGCTCCCCAAATAGTCAGCCCCTGCCCGCTGAATATTTGGGCCGGATTTTTCTGGTAAAAACTCCAGGCATTAATCACATGCAACAGCTTTGAGAAGACCACTCCGGAGGGAATACCCACGATGGCGGCCATAAAAACGGCATCGTAGCTGATTAAACGGCTTTTACCGTTTTGCCAGGCTACCCAGCCCACCACCGTGACCACTGCCAGGGCCACCATTAACCCGTACCAGCTCACCTCCAGGGGGCCAATTTTAAAGATTACAGGATTAATATCAATATAAAAAACGTTATGCATACCTTAATATTGGTGCTTCAAGCCGCCGGCGGCCAGTCCTGGTATTCAGTTACCCCACCTCTGTTCCTTTTCACCTGACTAAAAACCCGAAACTCTAAAACCTGGACTTAACCACCCTGACTTCCGCTCAGGGCTTCCACAAAGGACCTGGCATCAAAATCGGCCATGTCTTCCGGATGCTCACCCACACCGATATACCTGACCGGGATTTTTAGCTGGTCGCAAATAGCCAGGGCAATGCCGCCTTTGGCGGTGCCGTCTAGTTTAGACAGGAAGATACCGGTAACACCGGTAGCCTCAGTGAAACTCCTGGCTTGCGCCAGACCATTTTGGCCGGTGGTGGCATCCATTACCAGTAATATTTCATGCGGAGCGGTCGGATCGGTCCTGGATGTGATTTTTTTTATTTTCTTCAACTCTTCCATCAGATTGAATTTGGTATGCAGCCGTCCGGCCGTATCAATAATCAGAAGATCGGCCTGGCGGCTTTTAGCTGCTGCCATGGCGTCATAAACCACTGCTCCGGGATCGGCCCCCGGCTGATGAGCGATGATATCTACTCCGATTCTCTTGGCCCAGACCTGCAATTGCTCGATGGCAGCTGCTCTGAAAGTGTCTCCGGCCGCCAGTATCACTGTCTTCCCCTGGTTTTTAGCCTGATAGGCCATTTTGGCAATTGAGGTGGTCTTACCGGAACCATTGACTCCGATCACCAGCACCACCCTGGGAGGGGCGGCTACCGGCGGGGTGTTACAGGTGATATCCAGGGTTTTAACCATCTCGCTTTTCAACGCCTCACGCACCTGTGATCCGTCTTTCAGCTTATCCTCTTTCACCCTTTGCCTGGTCCGCTGGATCAGCTTCTCAGCAGTTTCCATTCCGATATCCGCCGCTATCATCAATTCTTCCAGCTCATCCCAGATCGAATCATCGATGCTGGAGCGGTCGAAGAGGTGCATGGCTTTGGAAAACCAGCTATCTTTGGTCGGCTGTAAAGCCTTTTTAAACAAATTCCTGAACAATTCTGACTCCTTGGAATTTCTATTGAGGAAGATCAATACTCCATAAGTTAACTGTAACTAATCGTTTCAGTCAACGCAAGTTTTGGCAGCGTTTTTCTCTTATGAGAGCTTTGGTCCGATACCCAGCAGTTCTTCCAGAAGGATAATCGCGGCTTTTTTATCCAGAGGTTCATTGTTGTTCCCGCATTTAGGTGATTGAATACAACTGGGGCAGCCGTCCTGGCAGGGGCATTCGGCAATCGCCAGGTAGGTCTTGTGCCATAATTTATGAATCAGTTCAAACCCTTTTTCTGCGATGCCGATGCCGCCGGGATGAGCGTCATAGATAAAAATCTGGGCTTTGCCGGTATCAGCATGGAAGGGGGTAGAGACTCCGCCGATGTCATTACGGTCACACAGGGCAAAAAGCGGCAAAATGGAGATGGCGGCGTGTTCCACCGCGTGAATACCGCCGGAAAAATCCAGACCGGCTCTGGCAATTCGCGATATACCCCGGGACGGCAGGTCAAACCACAGGGAAATGGTATTAAATATCTGGGGCGGCAAATTCAAAGCTTCTTCTCCGATGACTTCTTCGGTCAGTTGCGCTTTTTTGCGATATCCTATCACGCTGGAGTTCACTTCCACTTCACCGATGCAGGCGTTCACCGGGCCGCAAATTTGACGGGTGTGTTCCTTGAGAATACGCAGGTCCGAGATCTCAGTGGTGCGGGTATAGTAATTCACATCTGCCGGTTCGACGTAGGCGGTGCGGTTTTCCAGATTGAGCTGAGTCACCAGATAGTTGTCTCCCTGGTGCAAATATATTGCTCCCGGGTGGACCTGATACAAAGCCATAGCGGACTCAATGGTCTCCAGCATCTGGTTGTCTTCGGTATTGACGATGGCGTAATTCTGGCCGGAGGTTGAGCGGATATTGATATGCTGTGCCGGGTAAGCGATGCCTGGAGGATAATACCATCTGCCCTCGCGTTGGCGCAAAAGCATCCGGTTCTCCATATCAGCAATCTCCTTTGCCATAACCGGGCCAAAATACCCCTGGTCGCGTTGTGAAAGCGGCATCTCCCAGGCGGCACAGGCCAGATGAGCCTGAAGAATATAATGGTTTTCTGGATTGATCAGGGCGTTTTCAAAGTTTTTTTCAAAAAAATCCTCCGGATGGCGCATAAAATACTGATCCAGCGGATTATCTGTGGCGATCAGGAAACTGAGAGATTTCTGGCGCGCCCGCCCGCTGCGCCCGGCTTGCTGCCAGGTGCTGGAAATGCTGCCCGGATAACCCGTCAGAACCGTGGCTTCCAAATCTCCGATATCTATGCCCACTTCCAGGGCGGAGGTGGCTACTACCCCGGTCAATTTGCCGGTGAAGAGGTCTTTTTCAATTTTCCGGCGGTCCGCAGCCAGATAACCGGAGCGGTAAGGTTTAATCTTGTCCGCCAGTTTATGATCTATCTGGGCCAATTTTTGGCGTGAGTAATTGTATATCAACTCGGTCAGCCGGCGAGTGCGGGTGAAAGTCAACGTGCGGATTTCTTTTTCCACCAGTTCGGTGAAAATAAAAGTGGCTTCAGTGTTGGCGCTGCGGCGGGACGTTTTTTTTTCGTCAATCAGCGGCGGATTCCAGAAGATAAAATCTTTCCCGCCGTGGGGCGAACCGTCATTATTGACCACCGTAAAAGGCAAACCAGCCAGCTTCTCAGCGTGTTCACCGGGATTGGCGATCGTGGCTGAACATAAAACAAACTGGGGAAAAGCGCCGTACATTTCACAGATTCGCCGCAGTCGCCGTAATACGCAGGAGACATGTGATCCGAAAACTCCGCGGTACATATGCGCTTCATCCACTACCACAAAGCGCAGCCTTCTCAACAAGCGCGACCAGGACTGATGGTTAGGCAGGATGCCGAGGTGCAGCATATCCGGATTGGTGATAATGATGCGGGCTTTCTTTTTAATCTCAAAGCGCTCGTTGTGAGGCGTATCGCCGTCAAAGGTATCCACTTCATCCAGCGGCAGTAAATCCGGGCAGAATTGCTGCCGGAAATTGCGTAATTGGTCCTGAGCTAAGGCTTTGGTGGGGAACAGGTAAAGTGCACGGCAGCTTTTTTCATGCAACATCGCTTCCAGTACCGGGATATTGTAACACATGGTTTTACCACTGGCGCTGGAGGTGGCTACCATGATGTTACGGTTCTGCCGCGCATGGTTGACAGCCTCAGCCTGATGGCTGTATAAAGGCCACATCGCATTATCATCCAGGCAGGTCTGCAGTTTGGCGGTCAGCGGATGGTCCAGTTGAGCACAGACCGCCTCACGAGGAGGGATATTTTCAGTATGACTGATCTGATCGGTATATCCCTTCTGAGCGATAAGATGGTGGATGAAGCCGGTGGTGTCCATGCTGTTCCCCCATCATACCGCTAGAATTTCCAATTCATGATCAAGCATCTCATAGTCGCCCTGGTTTTGGACGACCAGATCAACCGCTTTGGAAAGTACCTCATTCGTAAAACGCTGTTCGTTGCTGATAAAACAAATAGCTATAGTAGCCAGTTGCCACAGGTCATTATCTTCAACCTCAGCCACCGAGACATTGAACTTGTTTTTTAAGCGCGCGGTAAGCGATTTGACGACCTGTCTTTTACCCTTCAGAGAGAGGTTATCCGGCAAGCGCAGCTTGACTTTACAGATGCCGACATTCACCCTTTAATTATATCTGATAATTTCAGAGAATGTCTAAACCGCTTTCTTCTGCCTGGTATAGCATTCGCGACAGAATACCGGGCGTCCCTCCGTGGGTTCAAAGGGGACCTGTGTTTCTGTGCCGCATTCTGCGCAGGTGACCGTATGCATCTGTCTGGGGCGGCCTTCATCTCCACCGCTGCGAGAACGGCGGCGAGCTACCCGGCAGGCGGGGCAACGGCTGGGGTCATTCTGTAAACCATGAGATGAATAGAACTCCTGCTCACCTACCGTGAACACAAATTCCTGTCCGCAATCACGACAGCGCAAGGTTTTTTCTTCCAGGGCCATATCTGACTGCACCTCCTTTTAATACTGTGTCCCTCAAATTCCGGTGCAGTCACTGGTACCTGTTCCAACATAACCTGAAAACCCAACCCCCGCCGCAGGACAACAAGCATATACGACTGACCTGGATACCGAACACGTTGTACTAATATTATACCACGATAAGTCAAGTGGATGAACGTATAAGTATATTCAACGCGAAAAACGTCCATCACGCTTGTGGGAGTTGGCACGGAGTGGAATAAGTTTAACTGGTGATACTCTGTATTGAATTGGCGGTATAATCGGCTGACGGCAGGGCCGCCGCTATTTTGCAGTCCTGGTCATCATCAATCTCAGAATTGAGCGGGTGGCAGGAGTCACTTTAACCCGGTCGTCAATCCGCCAGCCGGCTACCCAAACAATCTGCCGGGGGCTGCAGACCAGGGGCACGCGGGAACGCCAGTCGTGCGGAATCCGGGCATCCAGCATAAAGCGGGCCACTTTCTTAAGCTCAGTCAATCCCAGCGGTTGAAAGACATCACCCGGGCGGATGCTTCTCAAGATTAATTTATCTCCCGCTGAGGCAGCATCAAAATCAGCTGTGAAACCGTCGTTTCGCCAGTTATCCCGGCTTTCAGGATCGGCAGAGAAACGGTTGACGGGTAAAACCAGAGATTCAATCAACCAGCCACCGGTATTTGTTTGCCCCGGTATTTGCAGAGTCTCTTCCGGTCCCAGTTCGGGGAATGGCACCAGAGATTGAATATCCCGGCCTATTATAAAGCGAGAATATTCAATACTGAAAATAATGTTTTCCGGCAAATGTATTTTCCGCCCGGCCGGTTTATTTAAAAGCCCCAGTATAGCCTCAATATGGCGCGTTTCAATATCTTTCAAATTGCCCCGCAGTTCAGCAATTGCCCGGCGTAACAGAAGACGCTGTATAGCTGGCATGAGATTCAAAAAAGGGCCTTTGTCAATAATGATGTTAGAGCCTTGTCTGACCGTAAATTGATCCCACAGGCCGGCGCCTGCAGCCTCCAGATAAGCCGCTTCATCCTGGGCAATCCGGCTGATGCGCAGCAGAGAACCGGCAATATCGGAATTATATTCGCCCAGCAGTGGGAGCAGTTCCAGTCTGACCCGGTTGCGCAGCATGGCTGGGGAGAGGTTTGAAGCATCCTGCCGGTAAGACAGGTCATTGAGCGAGCAATACTCTTCAATCTCGGACCTGGTTATTTCTAATAACGGACGGATGACCGTTAATGGCCGGGCGCTGAGGTGAAGAGTAAGTGCCGGCCGCAGGCCTTGAAGTCCCACTGTACCGGTACCCCGGATGATGTGCAGCAGGATAGTTTCCACCTGGTCATTTTGAGAATGACCGATGGCCACCGCGGCGGCCCCCACAGCCTGGGCGGTCTCTGACAGGAAAGTATAACGTACATTCCGGGCGGCTTCTTCCAAAGTGACATGATGGTCAATCTGATAGGCCATCACATCGCTGCTCTTGAGGGTTGCCGGAATACCCCATTTGCGGGCCAAATCTTTCACAAACCGGGCGTCCGCGGCTGATTCACGGCCGCGCAATTGATGGTCCAGATGTGCAATGTGCAGGTTGATTTGCAGTTCCTCCCGCAAATTATACAGGAGATGCAGCAAACAAACTGAATCAGCCCCTCCGGACACTGCTATCAGCACTTTTTGCCCGGCGTTCAGCATCCCGTGGCGGCGGATATAATTGAGAACTCTTTGTTCTATCGAAGTCCGTTTCTTCTCTGCCATATCATCCCCATTATAGAAACCTCAGGAGAGGGATACAATATCCGCAAAATGACACTGCTGTTCACTTGATTATTTGTTTCACAGGATGGCACATCGGGCACTGATGCAGCGACTTTTTGGCGCAGCCGGCGGCGCCGCCTCCGGCGCAGGCGCAAGCGCAGGCACAGGCACAGGAGACGCAGGCACAAGAAGGGGTGTGCGGCCGGTTAGGCGGAACAATATCGGATGATTGAGCTTGATTCCTTCTGGGCTGTGCATGGTATATGCTGGCTGCCCAAATCGCCGGAGTGATGTAATTCCCATAGCGGCGGTCATAATAGCGTCCCTGGGCATCCGGCTCGATCTTTTTCTTTTCGATATAGGCTGCGAAGCCGGATTCGATTTCGGCCTTTTTATTTCTGTCTTCGGCCATCTCTTTTTCGTAAGCCGCGGCACGGCGGTTCACTTCCACCTCCCGGTCTCTCTGATACTTGCGGATAGCCAGGAAGGTCAAAAAACCACCCGCCAGGACAATGCCCAGCACTATAAAGAAAGTGGGGCTAAAAATGCTGCCGGGTTGGGAAATACCGGCCGCCGGCGGCGCAGTTAAAAAACTACCATCGGAGCACTGGAAAACAATCTTAAAACGCTCGCCGGGAGACATCGCCAAACGCTGCCAGATAATAGTGTTGTTTTGGCTGGAGAGAGGAGTTGGACTGATGCCGAAATAACTCTGGATATCCACCGGGGAGAGCAAACTGATCTGAAGGTTATCAATCACTGCCCGGTCATACCAGCCGGGAGTGTAGATGATCCGCCAGTTCTTCTCCGAAGGCAATCTTTCCAACAGATTGCTTTGCAGGATGGTGAATCGCAGGCTGAAACTCTGACCTGAAAGATATTTGGCATCAAGGTCGATCCGCACGCCCTGGAAGCCTGAGGAATTCTGCGGGGATACTTTAACGGCGGCGCCGCTGAAATCCACAACACTAAAATTTGAGTTAGGCAAGCCGACGGTGACCCAGGGAATATTGCCACCCAGAACCTGCCAGGTCTGATCATAAGTGATCTTAACCTGTCCATCACTCCGCGGTTCGAGGATGACGGCATAGTTAGTAATCCGATAGGTGCCGCTATCGCCCAAAACCGCTGCGGAAATGTTCAGGAGAAATACTAAGGCCAGTATTCCAGCGGACAACCACCGTAACAGGGATTCAAATGCTCGCATTCCAGGCATTCCTTTTTATTTTCAAGATATTTTTTGTCTCTGATGTCAATGGCTAACGCATGATTCCAGATGTCGTTCCAGGATTTTTCCAGAATGTTGCCCAGTTTAGCTTTAAACCAGGACTGGCAAGGGATGACGGCGCCGTCCGGTTCGATCGTCAGGTTATATTGAGCGGCTGAACAAGCCTTGACACCCAAACCGAATTCCAGCGGATTGAACTGCTGATAACAGGTAGGGGTGTACCATTCCAGGCGGATGCCGGACTGGGAAGCCGCTTCCAGTGCCCTGGTCAAACCGTCTCTAAGCTCCGGCATGGTCAATCCCTGTTCTTGTTTGCTGCAGCTTCCGCGGCCGCTGCAAATGAGGGTATTGCAGGCCATCACCTTTAATCCCAAAGAAGGCCCCATCTTGATCAAATCGGGGAAAGCCCCCAAATTTTCTTTTGTCAGAGTGGTATTGGTGATGATTTCCAGCCCGCTGGAAACCGCCTTTTGAATGCCTGCCGTGGTCTCCTGCCAGGCTCCGGCTGTTTCCACCATCCGGTCGTGAATTTCTGCTTCAGCCGATTCCAGGCTGACTTGAGCGTAATCCAAACTGGCTTGATGCAAATCCGGCGCCAAAACAGCCAGCCTCCGTCCGTTAGTGATCAGCCCTGTCACAAATCTTTGCGCATGGTCAACTAATGCCACCAGGTCATCTCTTAAAGCAGGTTCACCACCGGTGAAAACCACCTGTGGAATACCATTATGCCAGATTTTATCCAGCGCGGTTTTCCATTCGTCGGTAGACAACTCCTTGCCCTGTTGCGGCCCACCGGTATAAC
>DAOUAU010000317.1:0-2073 GCA_034433195.1 Dehalococcoidales bacterium | reverse complement strand
ATATTGGATACATTTGCGGGTTTCTTTTCCATAAATTGCCGTTCCTCGTCTCACCGAAAAATTGCACTGTCAAAAGTTACCTCAATCCAGTTGAAGTACGTTGGGCAAATCTGTGTTTGAACGATCTTTGGTTAAAGTCAGTGGCATCTTCTCACACAGTTCTTCAAACGTCCAGCTACCATCTTTACGGATTATCTGTTGTAGTGGAGGCGGCTCCTCATAAATACCGATATGCCCCCGCCAAACTTCAAAAATACAACCGTTGATATGATTAGCCTGTTCACTGGCCAGATAAACCACCAGAGTGGCGACATCCGCAGGAAGGTTTACCGCTACGCGTGCGAGTTTTTCTGTTGTGCCTCTCCATGCTGCGATAGGGCGGATGGCATTACAGCAGACCCCATATTCTGCCATATCCCTGGCGACCGTTCTGGTAAAACCGGCAATACCTTCTTTGGCCGCCCCGTAAGCTGCAAAACCTTTCCATCCTAACCCGACATGGGATGAGGTGTTGATTATTTTCCCATAACCCTGCTTTCGCATCAGAGAACAGGCATAACGCGTACAGTAAAAGGTACCAAACAAGTGAGTCTTCAGCAACAGTTCCCAGTCTTCAGAACTGATATCAGCTACGTTCTGAGGATCTTTTACCACACCCGCATTATTGACTAAAATATCAATCCGGCCGAAGGCCTCCACGGCAGTGTTAATGATACTCCGCGCTCCTGTTTCAGCGGCCACGCTGGCATAGCTGGCAACGGCTGATCCGCCAGCCTCAGTAATTTGTTTCACCACCAGGTCCGCCGGCAAATGTGATGTGCCCAGGCCATCTGCAGAAGTACCAATATCATTAACTACAACTTTTGCTCCTTGCATGGCCAGCCCGATAGCCTCAGCCCTTCCGATGCCGTTGCCGGCTCCGGTCACCACGGCTACTCGTCCAGTCAATACGTTCTCCAACCTGTTGCCTCCTGTGCTCTCAACCCGGACGGGTTCCGCACTTCGGTGATCTTTTAAAAACCTAAATTATGACCTTTCCACCATCAATTATCAGTTCAATGCCGGTGACATAACTGGATTCATCAGATGCCAGATATAGAATTCCGTTAGCAATATCCTCAGGCATTCCCATGCGGCCCAGTGGAATGACAGCCCCTTCGGCCTCGATCGATTTCTCAACACCCAGCGTGGATTTGGCGGCCAGTTTTTTAAATAATGGCGTGATTATAAAACCCGGATGTACCGAATTGAAACGTATATTATTCTTGGCATAGACCACCGCGTCAGATTTGGTTTGGTGACGTATGGCGGCTTTGGAGGTGTTGTAAACCGGCGTCGGGCCGGCCAAAATACCCATTATTGAAGAAATATTGATAACACTGCCACTGCCGGATTTCAACATATACGGAACGGCGTGTTTGGTACAGAAAAAAGTTCCCTTAAGGTTGGTATTCATCACTTTGTCCCACTCCTCGGAGGTAGTTTTATGAGTGGGTTTGCCATAACCGGCGATGCCGGCGTTGTTGACCAGTATATTGAGATGATGGTACTTTTGGTTTATCTCACTAAAAACCTGTTCCACTTCTGTTTCAACGCTGATATCCATATGCCAGAAATCAGCCAGACCGCTGGTCTCTCTGATTTCACCCGCTACCCGCCGCCCATTCTCATCATCAATATCCACCACCGCAACTTTGGCTCCTTCCGCAGACAGAAGTTTGGCGGCAGCCTCTCCGATGCCTGACCCGCCTCCGGTGACAATGGCTACTTTATCCTTTACCCGATCCATTCATCTTTCCTCGATTACTTTTTAGTCAATTCATCTTTGATGATGTATTCTTCAGCCAGCCATAATCCTCCAGCCGGGCCTCTGCCGCAGAATTTCGCACCATCTTCAGCCAGTTCTTTGCCCGCGGGTGACATTACAAAGGCCATGGATTGCTTAAAAGCCTCCAGATCGTCATACCACATTTCAACCATACCATCACCTTCAAACTGATATCCCGGCGCTTTGACAAAATGGTTCTGTACGTACTTCCGCATACCAGGAATAAGCCTGGCAGCCAGAGGCCC
>DAOUAU010000316.1:0-3150 GCA_034433195.1 Dehalococcoidales bacterium | reverse complement strand
CGAAGTGGCTGCCAGCACCAGATTTTGCATCGCGATGCCGATATCCAGCATATACCAGGGGTCACCTTTATTCGTAGCGGCATGACCGCCAAAATACCCGGATAGCCCCTTTTCCGCCAGTGCTACAATAACCACCGGAGCATTGCGTATGCTATTGGTGGCCGGATTGGTTCCCAGAGAGGGGTGTGCCTCAATGGTCTCGGCTAACAACCCCCTGATTTCAGGAGAGCGTACCACGATAAATTTCCAGGCCTGTACATTCGCCCAGGAAGGTGCCATACGGGCTGCCTCCAGGACTTTCTCCAATGTTTGATCGTCAACCGGATCGGTCTTGAATTTACGAATACTGCGGCGGTTTTTAATCGCTTCTAAAGTGTCCATGCGCCCTCCCTAACTGTTCGTTTGAATAACTACAGAATAACTTAAAGCGTAAACATTGACAAGTTCAGAACAGCAATGCTATAAAAAGAGTACATAGATATTCTAGGTATTATTTGGCAGGGTAGGGTGTACATTGAAAATTGCGATAGATGCCATGGGCGGCGATTTTGCTCCGGTTGAGATAGTAAAAGGCTCTGTTAAAGCGGCCCGCGAAGAGCATATTGGAATAATATTGGTGGGCCCGCAGCCACAAATCCAGGCTGAGTTGGACAAATACGATATCTCCGGATTGGAGATAGAAGTCCTGCACACTGATGAATTTCTGGTAGAGGGAGAATCTCCGGCCTTTGCTTTGCGCACCAAACGTCATGCCTCAATAGCGCTGGCAGTGAAACAAGTTAAAGAAGAAAAAGCGGCTGCGGCGGTTAGCATGGGGCCGACCGGGGGGGTTATCACTGCAGCTTTAATGCATCTAGGTACACTGGAAGGGATTTCTCGTCCGGTAGTCGGGGGCGCATTTCTGGGGTTAACGCCTGATACCATCACCTTTGATATGGGCGGCAACCTGGATTGCCGGCCTGACCAACTGCTGGATTTTGCTATTGTAGGCACGGTATATGCCCGCTATTTGATGAAAATTGCAAATCCAAAAGTGGCACTGCTGAACGTGGGCTGGGAACAAGGGAAGGGCAATAGCCTGGTGAAAGAAGCTTATGATCTGCTTAAAAAGAGCGGATTGAATTTCATGGGCAACATTGAGGGCAATGACATGGTTAGCGGAAAAGCCAATGTGATCATCTGTGATGGCTTCACCGGCAATGTGGCGGTCAAGTTTTGCGAAGGTCTGGGAACGGCTCTGTCAGTTTGGCTGGAGAATGAATTGAAACAGGAATTGACCGCTGAGCGCATTCAGGCTATCAAGAATAAATTATTGGCATTAACCATACGGTCGGATTCTACCGGAGGCGGTCCGCTTTGGGCTGTGAACGGTTTGGTGTTGAAAGGGCATGGCCGCTCGCGATGCCAGGAAGTGGCAATCACCATTAAAAACAGTAAGATATTCTCAGAAATGAATATCGTTGAAGCTCTTAAATCTGAATTGCGGGCAGTACACGGCCGTCTTAAATCCTCCGGATGAGGTAGTTACTTTTGTTTCTATCCAGATAATGCCAATGTTTTTAAACATGAATAATACCATCTGCCCATTTCGATGTTTGACTCCAAATAGTGAAATTATTCAAGGCGCAATAAAACATTGACCTCTTTCAAATTCGAATGCCACACCCGCCAAATATACCGCAATATCCGCCGCAGTCTATGAGAAGAAGATACCCAGGTGGTCTGAAGAAGACGGTCTTTTGGCCCGCCTTTGCGGGCATGACCACTTACATTGGGGGGCGGAGGGTATCGAACCCCGTCTGCATGAGAGCGGCCGCTCAGGCGCATCTTAAACCTGAGTAGTGTTATACCCCAGAATACTGACCACACGTTCTCTGTGAAGAGTTATCAGTTTTAGCTGCGGAATAACACTTCTTATTGCTATCATCGCGGACAACTGATATCAAAACAGATGTCAGTTTGTGATTGAAATGTGAGTAAAGCCTTTTTATATTTACTTGATTGTGAGTCTGCCATCTTATGATTAACTGGAAATCAGAAAACGGAACTCACAATACCCGTTGAATAAGGAGAGATGATCAATGCCCGTCCCTCGAATAGTTGTAATTAATGATTATGCTCCGTTAAGGAATTTATTACGCATCAATCTCAGCGCCAGGGGTTTCGAGGTGCTGGATACTAAAAGCACTCCTGACATATTTGAGACTATCAAGCGTGTGCAGCCTGACCTGGTTATTCAAGATTTGATTCTGGGTGGAATTGATGGTTTCGAGCTTTGCCGCCAGATCTGTGAGTCTGAGGTGTCAGCTGTTATTGTCATTAACCTGCGTTCTGGAGAACCTGAATTATTGAAATGCCTGGAGATCGGAGTAGATGATTACATTAATAAACCCTTCGGAGTGGATGAACTGATGGCCCGTGTTGGCGCTGCTCTGAGACATCGTAAAAAAGTAAAAATGTACGAAACGGTTTAACCGAAAGCCCTGGCGCATATCAATTCAAGGAGCAAGGTTTTGAAGAGCACCCTGTTACTCCAGAGTTCAACATTCTTATGTTTAGCTGAAAGCTGGGCTAAAAATTTAACCGTATTGAATGATCGACCTTTATCTGCGGCATATTGGAAATTGGGTGAGATGACGGGAGAAGATATGCTGGATGAACTGCCTGAATGGCAGGTAGAAACAGGCAAATTGATCGAAAACAGAAATTAGGCCTCAAAAGGAGATGAATGTATGAGCGATGTGTGGTCTGATTTATTGGATATTCTGGAGGCTGTTCAAAAGGAAGATTACAACTATCCGAGAGCGGAGGTGCCCACCAAAGTTAACTAGCGTGAAACATGAATACGGTTGGATTCTTTTGCCTGAACCGGAAAACAGAAATTGTATTCTCTGTTTTCCGGTTCAGGCGTTTTGGGGATGGCGCTGGTCTTCTGTCATTTAACGGGTAAATACCAGATATCAATCCGGGTCAAAAACAAAAAACCAGGTAGCCTTTATTGGAAAACGTCTCGATTTTTGGTGGGGTCCAGGGTCTACGTGTCAAATCAAATAAAAACCTTACCGAACCGGTATTCGTTGAATCATATTAATTGTTACCGAAGAAGGGGTTTGTTTGCGCCGCGGATCAACCTGTCCACCTCTGGTTTTC
>DAOUAU010000315.1:0-3090 GCA_034433195.1 Dehalococcoidales bacterium | reverse complement strand
CCGATGCGGACCGGCTGACCGCTCTGCCGGCGCCCTGAATCCCGTCATTATAGCTGATTCCCGTTTTAACCTCAGTCCATGGTTCTCCAGTGTGGTGGGTTTTTCGGGGTGTTTTGCGGTGTGGTTCGTCTTGCGGTATTTGTTTCGTTTTCCGGTGTGTTTTGCGGCGGGCAGAGTTCCATTCCCGCTGCCGGGCCTGGGTTGATCATGACGGACCGGACGGCGTAAAACAACCGCCAATTCTTGAAACCTGTCAGTGAGGCAGTTAGTATATATGTAATGAAAGTGCTGTTTATCGCCTCGGAAGCGGCCCCTCTGGCCAAAGTAGGCGGACTGGCCGATGTGGCCGGCGCCCTGCCCAAAGCCCTGATATCGCTGGGGCACGATGTCAGGATTATTATTCCTCAATACCATGATATCTCCGCCGGTTTTGCTTTAAAGCCTGAAATCCGCGGCCTGGAGGTCAAATGCCTGTCCGCTGACCGGAAGATCAATCTGAATTTGACGTTGGCCGGCGGTGTGCCGGTCTATACCCTGGAAAACCCCGGCTATTTCGGTACCCGTGAGGTTTATGTTAATGACCTGGAACGTTTTTATTTCTTTTCCAAAGCGGTTTTTGAGGTTTTACCGCGTTTGAATTGGCAGCCGGAAATAATTCACTGCCATGACTGGATGACCGCTTTGCTCCCCCTGTGGTGTAAAAAAGCCGGCTATCGCTACCGTTCGCTCTTCACGATTCATAACCTGAAATTCCAGGGCCATTTCGCTGAACATCCCGGCATTCGCCGTGAACTTGAAGATGATTGGGGGGCAGGCCCGGCCGGGGCGCCGCCGGCGCCGCAGTGCTTTCTGGCGCAGGCTATTTTACAAGCAGACCGCATCAATACCGTCAGCCAGACTTACGCCCGGGAGATTTGTACCCCGGAGTACGGCCAGGGACTGGACACGCTCTTGCGCTACCGCCAGGAGCAGCTCTCCGGTATCCTGAACGGCATTGATTATGAGGTTTGGAACCCGCTCACTGACCCCTGCCTGGAGACCCGTTTTGATTCGGAATCTCTGGCTCTGAAAGCCGGCATTAAAATGGCGCTGCAAAAATTTTGCGGTCTGGCGGTGGACCCGGACATTCCTTTGATAGGCATGGTACAGCGCCTGGATGAACAAAAAGGCCTTGACATCCTGTTAGAGGGTATAGACAGTTTTCTTGACCGCAACCCGGCGCAACTGGTGATTCAGGGCACCGGACGGGCGGACTATCAGGAAAGATTGCAGCAGATTGCCGGCCGGCATCCGCGTCAGATGGCGGCCTGCATCACCTTTGAAGAAACTCTGGCGCACCGTATTTACGCCGGCTGTGATTTGTTTTTGATGCCGTCACTCTTCGAACCCTGCGGGCTGGGGCAGATGATCGCCATGCGTTACGGCGCTATTCCCCTGGTGCGGCATACCGGTGGACTGGTGGACAGCGTACCGGAATTCAATTCCGATCTGACCGAGGGCAACGGGTTTGTTTTTCATGATTATACCGCGCATGCCCTGTTCGCAACGCTGGTGCAAGCCCTGGACAGCTATCATCAGAAGCGGCTCTGGCTGATGGCCAGAGAGAGGGTCAGCCGCCTTGATTTTTCCTGGCAGGCTTCCGCCCTGCAGTACGCCGCCCTCTATTTTGCAAGGCCTGGCCTTGCAAATCAATCTTCGTCTTGAGCAGTTTCATATTCCGCGACGAAACGCTCATATCCCAAAGCCGGATTGCTGCGGGAAAAGAAGGACAATATTTCCTCTGGGTGAATCCATTCGGTTTTCCGTGTTCCCAGATAATCAGGCAAAGAAGAAGGTTGATCTGTGTCATCAGTACCATGAATTGCCAGAGCCTGTTTATGAATGTAACGAGAAATATGCAGATACTGGTCTTCACTGGTTATTAATACGGCTTTGTATCTGCTCTGATATAAAGGACCGACTCTCTTATACTTTCGGTTGAAATACATCACATAACGGGTGCTCAAAGAATTCATAAACTGGTCAATAGCGCCCGGGTGGCTTTGTTTGATAAAAAAGTGAAAATGATCAGGCATCAAACAGTACGCCATCAGGGTGATGGCGCCGTAAAAATTATTCATGCGCAGCCACTTCCAAAGCCTGTCTCTTTCAGGAGGCTGTAGACCAGGTCTATCGATACTTTTTCGGATTTCTTTTTCACTCTTGAAGGAAAGGTAATCTTTCAAATAGGAAAGGTATACGCCGTAATCCTGGCTATCTTGAAAAATTATACGTTTTTCAACGCCCCTGTTATAAACATGGTAATATCCATTTTCAATATCCAGTCTGACGATGTTTTTGCCCGGCATAATAGTAATATAGTACTTCTTTGCTTTCTATGCAAGGCCAGGCCTTGCATGGGGATGGCGGCTGCGCAGTTGTCCACAGCCGGCTTCGATATCCGTACCCCTGGACAGCCGGATAGTGTTGAAGACCCCGGCAGCGAAAAGCTGCTTTTGAAAGGCCTGCGCTTGAAGCAGGGTGGAGGAACGGTATTCCCAGCCGGCGGTGGGGTTACCAACGATCAAATTGACCGCACAATTTAGCCCCCGCAACAGCACCCCCAGCTGCCGGGCAGCATCATCCGAATCATTCACCCCCTGAAACAAGGCATACTCAAATGTGGGACGGCGGCCGGTTTTATCCAGGTACTCCCGACAGGCCGAAATCAATTGTTTGAGGGGATATTTGCGGTTGACCGGCATCAAGCGGTCTCGCAGCTGGTCATTGGCGGCATGCAGAGAAACCGCCAGTTCCAAATGCCAGTTTTCTGCGGCCAGCCGCTTGATCATGGGCACGATACCGGCCGTCGAAAGAGTAATCTGACGGACACCCAATTGCAAACCGCGCTTGAAGTTCAGCATTTCAACGGCCCGGCGCAGATTATCGTAGTTGGCCAAAGGTTCACCCATGCCCATAAAAACCACATTGGTAACCGGCTGGCGGTCAATCTCCCGGCCTTCAGCACCAGCTTGCTGGACCACCTGGCGGGCAAAAAAGAGGACCTGTTCAATGATTTCTCCGGCGGTCAGATTGCGCACGAACCCCTGT
>DAOUAU010000314.1:0-4056 GCA_034433195.1 Dehalococcoidales bacterium | reverse complement strand
GCCCGCCGGACAATCCGCGGTGCAGGGAGGAGCACAGACCCGGGCGGCCCCAAATATGGAATGATAACGGTTATCTCCAATCGCGGCATTGCACGTCCGCCCACCTTTTCTGAGACAATTAAACGCATTATCCTCTGCCCGGAAATACCAGCAGCGTATCAGCTGGCAGATGTTGCCGCTGATAGTGCCCATCTCGCGGACGGCAGGTGAGGCGACCTTGTGGGCTGCTTCCGCCAGCGCCGCATATTTGCTTTTAACGGTATCATTAATGGCAATATCCCGGAGGCGGGTCAAGGCGCCAATTTTGAGCATGCCGTCCTCTTCCTTGATGTAATCCAGCCCGGGAATAGATTTGAGATTGATCACTGCCTCGGGGTAATCCTGCAGTACCTCGAACCGCAGCGTGCCGATCAGGTCAGTGCCGCCGGAGATGACGCGGGCTTTACTCCCGTACCGGTGGAGAGATGAGACTGCTTCATTGACCGTTGCGGCGTTGATATGTTTAAAGTTCTTTATACTTTTCATCTTATCTTATCCTGCCTTTTATGCCTTTCCCAGCGCTTTGAGCACTTTGTCCGGAGTAGTTGGAAAGCTATCCACATATTTGCCTATGGCGTTAAATATGGCAGAACCTGAAATCGCCTGGGTACAACAGGCAGAACTTTCGCCCAGACCAATCATACCGTAAGGTCCATAGCCCAAACCGGTTTCTATCTTTTCAATTTCGATAGTACCGATATCGTTCATAGTAAGTTGGGGATAATCTATCAGGTTGTCATTAAGCCTTTTCCCGGTACGCGGATCCCGGTAGATTGCTTCGGTGATGGACCGTCCCAGGCCCTGATATACTCCATACAGCTGCTGATCGCAAGAGTCCGGATTGAAGACCCGGCCGCAGTCACGAGCCACTACTACTTTCTTGATTTCAATCTCTCCTGTATCGGGATCAACTTCCACTTCCACAAAATAAGCTTGCCGGCCCAGGTTGTACTTCTCCTCGGTATTGATTGTCCGGGAATCAAATGCGAATAATTCAGTTGAGAAGAATGAGGCCACAGCCAACACAGGTTTCCTGTTAGACGGGTTGGCTTTTTCAAAGATTTCACTATCCCGTATATCCAGTTCTTCAGGCTTTTTCCCCGGGAAAAGCGGTCCTAAAGCAGGGCCCATGAAGCCTGCTCTTGGCTTCACAGCACATTCCAGTATGATCTGTTTCAATTTCCGGGAGGCTTTTATCAGCGGCGGTGCGTTTCTCAGCAAGCCGGTAGAAGAGCCCAGGCCGGCTACATCAAAACCCGGATCATCCTGGTTTTTCCAGTTCACATCTTCATAGCGCATTCCAAGTTCGGAAGCTACAATCTGAGTGTAAGTGCTCGGGCGGTGAGTACCTGCCTCACAACCCCGTGCGACGATGTTCACAGACCCATCACGGAGCATCGCTACACCCATCCTCTCGGTGCTATTGCTGCTTTTGGTCCAGGCCTCCGCCCACATACAGCCCAGACCGTGGTATCTGCCGTTGGGCAGACGTTTTGTGCCCGGCGGATGCCACTTGTTATCCCAGTCAATCGCCCTTTTCCCGGCTTCAAGGACTTCTTTAAGACTGTCACGGGCAGGGTCAAACCCCTGGACTTTCTTGACGTTTTCATTAACCCAATCCATGTCTTTCCCATAGCAGCCATCGTTGATCATAGCGATACTGGTGGGATCAACTGCCAGTTCACCCGCCACATGTTCGAACACCTCACTGACAACGATACATTCCATGGCCCCGGCTCGCTGCGGTCCCACCGGCCCGCGGTTCATGTGCGGAACAGAATGAGTGCACTTAATATTGCAAATATTGGAAGCTTGATGCAGTTTTCCAATCGCATTTCCTATCAGACAGGTACCGATATAGTGCAATTCTACCGCGGTCACCTTACCGTTCTTTTTAAATCCTGCCTTGAATTTATAAACCCCCAAAGCCTCTTCAAAACCATGGAAATGAGAATGATCGTAGAGTACCTTCACAGGTCTTCCCGTCCGCCTGGATGCTATCGCCGCTACCATGATCATAGTCTCCGGAGCGCCCATCCAGGATAGCCCCCCAAAGATAGCTCCCTGGAAAGGAGTATGTATAGTGAGTTTGGCTATTTTGGATAGCGTCTCAATCGCCTGTTGTCCACTCTGTCTGGGATCTTGACCATGAAACCATGCTTCCAGTTCATCGCCTTTCCATTCAGCTACGCCAACCATTCCTTCAGTACCGGCCCAGCTCATTTCATCACGATATGCTACCCATTCCGTAATCTGGTCGGCTTCCCGGAACCCCTGTTCAATGTCACCCAGTTGTAGTACAGTCTCCCGTCTCAGATTATTATCAGGAGTCATCTCCGGGTAAAGCACCGGCGCATCCGGTTTCAACGCCTCTTCCACATCCATGATCCAGGGCTGCTGTTGCCAATCTATCTTGATCAGTTTGAGGCCTTCATCACATTTCTCCTCACTCTCTGCAACCACCACTATTCCTACCGGCTGTCCGTTCCAGTTGGCTTCGTCTATCCTGGTATATGCATCAGCCACCGGACCGTTGGCATCAATAGTAGCTTTAGTCAATTTCATATCAGCATCCGATTCACCAACAACCATCGCGCTAAAGAACTTGTATCTAAACCACTTAATATTAAAATCAGGATCATGATAGGTCATTACATCCCAAACCCCGGGCAAAGCTCGCGCTGCTGAGATATCAATACTTTTTATCTTGGCGCGAGTATAAGGAGAACGAACCAATTTTGCATAAAGCATTCCGGGACGGTAAATATCCCGGGTATAAAGACCTCTTCCACTGACCTTGGCGTAACCATCTTTGACCTGAACATGTTTCCCCAGAATTCCCCCTTCCGGAACTTTCCATAGCCACGGTCGAACTTGTTCTTCTGCCATTTTATCTACTCTCCTTTTACTCTAGCTCGGAGTTCTATTTGATGTATTTTTCTTTTCCCAAAGCTCTTGCGCGGCAACCAGCACCGCCCGGATATGCGCCGGATATGAGCTGCATTTACAAATGTTGCCTCCGAGGGCATCCCGGATCTCGGCCTCCGTTGGCCGGGGATTCCTGTCCAGTAAAGCTTTGGCAGTCACCACAAAGCCATGAGTGCAGTATCCGCACTGCATGGCATAAAGTTGCGTGTAAGCCTCAACCAATGGGTGCCCGGCATCAGCGATTCCCTCCGCAGTTTCGATTGTAGCATCAGGGCATTCTATCGCCAGCGTCATACAAGAGAGTATCGGCCGCCCATTCATGATGACAGTACACGAGCCGCAAGCCCCATATCCGTTACACATATCTTTGGGAGAGGTAATTCCCAGTTTATCGCGCAGAACGCTCCAGAGTGTTTGATTCGGCTTGATCAGGACCTCGTGAACTCTGCCATTGACAGTAAGTTTGATCCTGCTGGATTCAAAAGATTTTTTTATATGTTCTGCTTCAATATGGACCTGCAGATCAGCCAGTGTATCATACTCCTGCGCATCGTAGGGACAAGTAAATCTGGTGACCGCCGGTGCCACTGTTTGGTTCACTTCTGGGTTAGCGTTCTTGTCTCTTATCAATTGATTCCTCCTGGTCTTGCCAGCATTACAAATATTTCAATTGGTCCAGCAAATTGAAATTCGTTCTCAACCAAATACTATAATCTCATTCAGTCCGGTTTTCTATCCCCCAGGAACCACCGGTAATATTACCACTTCAATATATTCCCGGTTCCGGTATTTGTCATGAGAGGCCAACCGCACCAGCTCATCATAAGAACGAATCCTTTGACCATCAATCTGAATTATCCCGCCGTTAAAATTCACCAGGTTCTCTGCTTGCTTCAGTTCACAGATATCCTCGCACATGCTGCCAAAAGTTTTGATCATCAGTTTAGGCGACTGAGGCATGCAAACACCTCTAAAATTATTGACACCCCAGAATAGCTCTCTTGACCATGGTTTTAGCTATCTGGATCTTGAACTTGTTGTAGGGCAAGGCCACCACTCCATACACCGCCGCTTCTCCGGCTGCTTCCG
>DAOUAU010000313.1:0-2867 GCA_034433195.1 Dehalococcoidales bacterium | reverse complement strand
GCCCGCCGGACAATCCGCGGTGCAGGGAGGAGCACAGACCCGGGCGGCCCCAAATATGGAATGATAACGGTTATCTCCAATCGCGGCATTGCACGTCCGCCCACCTTTTCTGATGCAGTCAAACCGGTTATTTTCCTTGCGGAAATACCAGCAGCGTATCAACTGGCAGATGTTGCCGCTGATAGTGCCCATGGCCCTGATATGGGGCGACGCTGTCCGGCGGGCAGCTTCCGCCAGCGCCGTGTAACGCCTTCTGATAACAGGGTTTTCGGCTACATCCTCCAATCGGGTCAAGGCGCCAATTTTGAGCATGCCGTCCTCTTCCTTGATGTAATCCAGCCCGGGAATAGATTTGAGGTTGATCACTACCCCGGGGTAATCCTGCAGTACCTCGAACCGCAGCGTGCCGATCAGGTCAGTGCCGCCGGAGATGACGCGGGCTTTACTCCCGTACCGCTGTAAAATATTAACCGCCTCGTCTATGGAGCCGGTATTAACATGCTCAAATTTTCTCAAGCTCTTCATCTTAATCTTATCCTGCCTTTTATGCCTTTCCCAGCGCTTTCAGGACTCTATCGGGCGTAACAGGGGTTTCTTCAATCCATTTGCCGATGGCGTTGTAGACGGCCGGGACCAGCAGCGCCGCCGCTGTTACTGCCTTACCCGCTTCGCTGCAACCGTAAGCCCCGTAGGTGGCCCATCCAAGATTGGTCTCCACGATAGGACACTCTATGGGCCCCACATCAAGTATTGTCAGGACAGGGTAACCGATAAGGTTGTCATTCAGTCTGACTCCGGTCTGCGGGTCATAATATATCGCTTCAGTACCGGAAACACCCAATCCCTGGTAGGCTCCACCGTAAAGCTGCTGATCGTTCACATCAGGATTAAAAGAAATTCCCACATCATATGGATGAACCAATTTAGTGATGTCGACCTGCCCGGTCTCAGTATCCACTTCCACCTCCACAAATACGCACTGCCGGGCCAGGTGAAAAGTTTCCTTCACATCGGGAAGGTCCGGAGTCCAGTCACCCACAAAAAACGGCCCTGCCTCAGCGAACATTCCCCCCGAATAAGCGCCGGTCAGCCTTCTCACCGGCATTGTGTTTCCCTTGTTGGCTTTCTCAAAGATGATGCTGTCCCTGATATCCAGATCCTCTATCTTTTTACCTTCGAAAGGCGAGAAACCCGGAGGAGGTGGATTTCCGCGAGCGGGCTTGATGGATGAAGAGGGTTTTAAGGCATATTCCAGGAGCATCTTTTTCATCTTCCGGGAATTTAGCACCAGTCCGAGAGTATTCAGAGTAGTGCCCAGGGAACCGGCCGGGAAATTGGCGTCAAAACAGAAGAAATCTATGAATTCGATTTTTACATCTTCATAACGCAGCCCGATTTCATCTGCCACGATCTGACAATAGGTGGTGGGGGTGGACTGCCCGCAGTCCGGACGCCGATAGAAGATGGTAGCTGTACCATCCCCGGCCACGGATATACCGGGAGCGGAACCTCTTCTCAGACCTGATTGCCAGGAATTGGTGGCATAAAACCCTACTCCATGCATCTTGCCGTTGGGAAGTTTGCGGGTGCCCGGCGGATGCCATTTCTGGTCCCAGTCAAAGACTTTTTTACCGGCTGCAATTACCTCCTTGAGGCTGTCTCTTAGCGGCAGTCCGTACCGCTTTTTTACGTTCTCATCCAGCCACGCCATATCATGTCCATGAATGCCGTCATTGAGTAATTGGACCTGGACCGGGTCCATGCCAAGATGAGCGGCGACCTTATTGACGATCAGATTCACAAACGTGCAGTTGGCGGCGCCGTCCTTCCAGCAGGACTCGTGAGCCCGGCTCCAGTAGGTATGTATTTCATGCACCAGGATATTGGGAGTTTTAAGCGCATCTTTAAATTTTTCCACAATGGGGATGCCGGATTTCTGGAAGGTATCAATCCTGATCGCACCAATAGTTCCATCATTATTAAAACCCACTTTGTAATGCGCTGTTCCCACCTCGAAGCTAACGCCTTCCCAGTTCATGGCATAATCATCCACCAGTTTTACCGGACGCATGGTTTTCCTGGCGCCGATGACGGCGTACCTGAGCAACTGGCAGGCCAGGCCCATGGTATTGGCCCCGAACGTACCTCCATTATAAGGTGTATGGACTTTCACTTTCCGGGGTTTAACCGGATCACTTTTAAAAGGAGGGGCTACCATAAACGGTGCATCCCAGGCTACAAATTGCCCGTGATACCAGACTTCCAGGTCTTCCCCCATCCAGCGGACTATCATACACCCGGGTTCCACCCCTCCCCAGACATCATCCTCTCTTTTGTACTCGCTAAACTCAATAACATGGTCGGATTCGGCAAAGCCCTTCTCAACATCACCCATATTGAGGGTGATCACATCTTTCCAGATATTACTTTTGGGATCGCGCTCAGGATGCAGAATGGGCGCCTCCGGTTTGGCTCCCGCTTCCGGGTCGATAATGACCGGCAACTGTTCCCATTGAATGCCTTCTCCGATCAGTTTCAAGGCCTGGTCGCAAATCTCTTCGCTATCGGCAATAACCAGAGCTCCCATCCTGACCCCTTCAAAGTCAGCTGTATCCGGCAGGATGGAATCTCTCCACCACATCCAGGTCCAGCCCAGCATCGGTTTGTAGGGGTCGCTGAAGTCAATGTCCGGGTCATCATAGCGGATGACTGCCCAGACTCCCGGCAGAGCTTCGGCCTTGCTGCTATCCATTTTTATTATCCGGGCATGGGCATAAGGAGAACGATATGGTTTGGCAAATAACATGCCCGGAAGATAGACATCATTGGTATAAACGGCTCTTCCGGTAACCTTCTCCGGGGCTTCT
>DAOUAU010000312.1:0-1668 GCA_034433195.1 Dehalococcoidales bacterium | reverse complement strand
TTGGCTTACCGGTTATGTTAAGATTGCCACCTGTTTGTGACCGGCGGCAGTCATCAGTTTATCGAAAACAAAATCACCATTTGCTAAAAGCCTCCGGCAGGCAGCCACAACCTCACGGTCATATTGAATACCGGATTTTTGTTGGATTTCAGCCAGGGCTCTGTCCAGTCCCAGAGCGGGCCGGTAAGGCCGGTGAGATGACATGGCTTCTACCACATCCGCCACCGCCAGAATTCTGGCTTCCAGCATAATATCGTCTTGGTGTAAGGCACAGGGATATCCGGTACCATCCAGCCGTTCATGATGTTGTAAAACTGCTTTGGCCACCGGCCAGGGGAATTCAACTTTATCCAGGATGTCAAAACCAATGCGCGAATGGTTTTTGATGATATTAAATTCAAACTGGCTGATTTTCCCCGGCTTGCTTAAAATTTCGGCGGGTATGGCAGTCTTGCCGACATCATGCAACAAACCCATGATGTGCATGCCTTTTTGCTGAAACTCGGAAAAGCCCATCTCGGCCGAGATGGCCTGGGCCAGTTCGGCCACCCGGCGTTGATGACCGGCGGTATAGGGGTCGCGGGATTCAACTACGGCCGAAATGGCGAAGATAATCCCATCCATGGTCTTCTGCAATTCACTATTAGCTTTGATCACTTTCTCAAAACGGCTGGCGTTATCGATACGGGCCGCGATTTTAACGGCTACTGATTCTAAAAGCTGTTTATCTTCATTACTATAAGGGGCCCCTGTCACTTTGCGGCCGAGCAGCAAAATGCCCACCATACTATCATCCTTCTTGAAGGGCATAATCAAGTCGATATGATTTTCCAATAGAAGCTGGCGGTCTTTTTCCGCCAGGTTGCCCAGGGAAGGAATCATATCCAGATCATAACTGTCAATCATCTTGTCCTGATATTTCAAAGTAATGGCCAGTGGGTCTGAAAAGGAAAGAGAAATATTGGCGGCTTTTTTCTGTCCGCTATAGGCCTGCGAGATGTAGTCTCTGGTAACCGCCGAGGGTAACAAGAGATAAACTCCGGAACTCTGCAATCCATGGGCGATGGTATTAACCAGAGTGGCTGAAAGCTGATTGATGTCCAGATCACCTTCTTTATCCTGGGCGAACTTTTTAAGCGCCATCAGGTAATCATACTGCTTGCGGAAAAACCAGCGGTCAACCATCCTTTGGATTTTAAGTAACAACGGCTGAAAAATGGCCGCAATTAAAAATACAGCGGTGATGGTAATAGTCAAAGATAAGGGACTAAGAGCACTTTGAAAAATAGTAGCGGCCAGTAAAATGAAGCTGCCAAAAAGACCAAATACCAGAATACTGACCAGTGAATAAGCCGCGCCGTTGCGCATCACCACCCGGATTTCCAAAAGGCCGTATCTGAGCATAGCCACGGTGGCCAGCATACAAAATACAATGTTACCGATGATACCCAGGGGATACATCGATATACCCAAAGCCGGCAAATAGTCAGTAGTGCCACCCACAAACAAAGCGATGATGCCAGCCACGATATAATGGTTGCGGGTTCTTTCATCCGCCACCGGGGTGCGTTTTGAATATTTAATCAGCACCAGCATGCCCAGAACTATGGGAACATAAACGCACAAAACATAGAGCGGGAAGAGCGGCCCGATGATGGGGGCTTTGCC
>DAOUAU010000311.1:0-2877 GCA_034433195.1 Dehalococcoidales bacterium | reverse complement strand
GATGAAAGGAATGGTGGCGCCACCCTCCAGCAGCAAGCGGACAGCCTCCACCTGCGGCAGGGGTATTTTGGTCTGTTTGGCGATTTCGGCTATATGTGATTCAATCACGTGGTTATCTTCTCCAGTGGGATATATGCGAAATTGTACTTTGCTTTAGTCACCGGGGATTTCTCCTTCCATTTGATGTTTGGGTTAAAAAAGAGACCTTCTTTTTGATGATGTCTGATCTATACCACCGAGCCAGCTTAATCTTCTTTCCAGTTCCAGTTCATACCGCCTTTGAAGACGCCGGAGTTCATTTCGTTGCTGATGAAGAGATTGGCGTCCGGGAAGCGTTTGACCATGGCGTAATAAAAGCCGGCTTCATCTTTGGTTTTAGCTAGTTCCTGATCAGTGGCGATCAGATAATCTTTGGTAAAACTGAAGGAAGAGGAATCAAAAGGCATTCCGGGTTTCTGGTGGCCGGGAATGATGACCTCTGCGCCCATTTTCTCAAAACGTTCGATGTCTCTGATCCACTGCAGGCGTTCTTCAGCGCTGACTTCGCAGGTAAAGGGGTGGGCCTGATTAAACAGCACATCACTGCCGTAGAAGGTCTTGATGCAAGGGATCCAGATGACGGAATTGTACTTCAAATCGCCCATGACGTCCGGAATAATTTCAATTCTTTCTCCTTCCAGTTCGATGAAGTTGGCGGAGAGGGGCTCAATTTTGACAATTTTGCGCGGGACGTTGGTTTTACCGATGATATTTTCCCAGTGTTCCAGCTTACCGAAAAACTGTTTGTTGATGGTGCTGGCTACCGTTGGGAGCGCTGTCACCCGCGCTGCGGGGAAAGCCTCGGCGATCGTCCCCAGGCCAAAATAGTGGTCGGGATGAGCGTGCGTGACGTAGATGGTTTTCAGATTTTTACCGGTTTCCAGGATTTCGGCGATGACGCGGTGAGCATTGGATAAAGTCCACTGGGCATCGATCAAAACGGCATCGGTCTTTCCCATTACGATCAGGGAAGCGACCTCGAACCCTTTTTCATCGCTGAAGACGGCTTTGGTTGAAAGTGAATTCACCCCATGGTGATTAACTCTGACCTCCATAGACTTCCCTCCTAAAAATATTTATCTTAGTTTACCAAGCGATGAGCAAAATCACAATCGGTCTGTCGATGACGGTAATTGAGATGGCCTGAGCGGGAGATAAGGCGGAGCCGGTGGTTAAAAGGGCACCCCTTGCCATGAAGGAGTGAGGGACGCCGGGGAGTTCCCATTGCCATGCCGTACTTACCGGCCGCTTTTGGCGAGACAAGAAAAGGGTAAAAGAGTATACTGTGCTTAATAATTATCTAACAATTTTGAGGTATAATAGGCCAGTTTGATATGATATTTGAGAGAACGTGATAGGCTCAGGATGTGGCCGGGTATGAAGTATCAAGGCCGGAAAGATGGAAGATATTTCGGGCTGCTTATAGCCTTGCTGATTTTGGCCATAGGCATCATTCCGGCCGGTTGCGGCCAGGGGCTTTCAAACACCACACTTTTTGCCAATTCAGCCCCTTTTTACCGTGACCGCGTGGTAAAGGTGCGGATTGAGATGTCTGTGGATGACTGGCAGAATATGTTGAGACAAGCCACAGCTGAAGAATATGTCAAAGCGGATTTCTGGTATGATGGCAAGCTGCTGCCGGATGTGGCGGTACGTCCCAAGGGGAACTCCTCGCTGATGAGTGTGGTGGCGTCCCGGAGTCCACGCCTGAGTTTAAAAGTTGACCTGAATTTCTTCAATGATGCCCGGCATCTGAACGGGGTTAAAAAACTGAACTTCAATAACGGTTTCAGTGATCCCACACTAATCCGTGAGGCTCTATCTTATGATTTATTTAATCAAACAGGTATTCCCACACCGCGATATTCTTTTATAGACCTCTGGGTTAATGATATCCGTCTGGGTGTTTATACCATGGTGGAACAAATCGACAAAGCCTTTTTGGCGGAGCACTTCCGGCATAATAATGGGAATCTCTACAAACCGGAATTACCGGGAGGGCGTTTAAGCTGGACGGAAGCGGACATGATATCAGCTACAGCGTCAAAAGGCAGCACCGTCAAGCTGGACGAAGTCAATCTCGGTGGCGGCAAACTTTCAGAAATCCTTAAGGCTCTGGAACAGCCTGAAACATTGCCAGCTAAACCGGCTCCGGCACCGGCATTGATCAACCCGGGTGGGGCTTTGCCAGGAGGGCGCGTGGTTTTTCCCGGTATGGGCGTTCAAAGAGGTCTGCTGGAAAGCATGGGTCTGAAAACTAATGAGAACAACAATAATCACCAGGCTTTGTGGCGTTTCCTGGAAGTTTTAAACAAGGAACCGGCCGCCACTTTTCAAAAGGAGATAGAGAAGGTGCTGGATGTGGATGGTGCGCTGAAATACATCGCGGTATCCACGATACTGGTGCACCTGGACAATTACAGCGGGCAATTTGCCCACAACTACTATCTGTATGAGGTCAACGGCAAATTCAGCATATTGCCCTGGGATATGAACATGTCATTCGGTGGATTCAACAATGAACTGGACCGGCAGCGCATCATCAATTTTTATATTGATGAACCGACCGCGGGAGTGACTGCCGAACGCCCCTTGATTTCCCGCCTGCTGGCCGTACCGGCCTATCTGGAGCGCTATCACGGTTATCTGGCGGAATTGACCGCCGGTCCGTTTTCGCCGGCAGTAATGAATGCCAAAATTGATGCCAAGGCTAACCTGATCCGTCCTTTTGTAAAAACCGACACTCTGAAATTCTATTCCACTGCGGATTTTGAGAAAGCTTTAAGGGAGGACATGGTTGCCGTGGTAAGATCGCCCGGGATGGGGCCAACTATCGGG
>DAOUAU010000310.1:0-4555 GCA_034433195.1 Dehalococcoidales bacterium | reverse complement strand
ACATCCAGTAAAATAACCGCGTCTGATTCACAGCCCTTGAATTTCATATAAGTATGATAATGAATCAGATTGGGTCGCCCGTCCGGAAGCTCACTGACAATGTAATTGCCCAGCCGGTTGTCCTTGCCCAGACAGGTCTTCGCCAGAGAATGACCACCCAGGATTACCATTTGTTCCGGCCGCATACCCTGGTCTTCAATCAGATTTTCTATTATGGCCTTCAGATGGCGGCGGCATTTCTTTTCGGTATCTCCGCTGTACTGGTGCACCTCTTCTCCATCCGGTGAGCCTGCTAGAAGACGCATTTCACGTTGAGTATAAGTTTTAAGCCGGTTAAAGATATTGCGGGAATTGCGGCAATTATCGGTTAAGATGAAAGGTTCTTTTTTTATAGGCAACTCCATTTCCGTCTTCCACAAATTCTGGTCCGGATCATAAAAAATATAATAATAGCTGTCCGGTTGGCGCATCTCTTCTATAGTAACCCAGTATTCCACTCTGAAGTCCTGCCCCTCATCAATGATAACGGCATCAAATTTCAGCGGGCGCTGAGCAATGAAGCCGGCAAAAGCTTCCGGTATATCCTTCTCCCAATAAGATTGACTATCATGTTTGACCGGCATCCGACCCGCCAGGGTTAAATGCCTGATGCAGAAATCATGGTAAGTGGAGGCTGTGATATTAGCCAGATCTTCTACACTTCCAGCCAGCCGGTCTCCCAGCAGGCGGTTGTAAGCCAGAAGTAAAACGCTCTTACCGGCGGCGGCCAGCTCGCGGGCCTTTTTTACCGCCATCACCGTTTTACCTGAACCGGCACACCCCTGTATCAGTGCCTGCTTATGGTTTTGGATAAAGTCCAGCATACGGCACTGGTCACTGGTCAAAGAAATGATCCGCTGGTCATCTTGCTGCACGCGGTTTGCCAATGTTATGCCATATTCAAAAAAAGGCATCAGGATGTGACGGATGCGTTCAGCCGTTTGCCGGTCTTCAACCAGCGTGTTCTTTTTAAAACTTAGCATGATGCGGGTAATGGCGCCGGCTATATCCGGCAGTGCCTTTCCGGTAATACAAATAGCGGATCCGGCGCCCGAGGGTAAATCCTGCATCTCTTCAGAAACATCCGGAAAACATACGGCATGGCTAAAGGTGATTTGTGGAGCATAACCTAATTTAGAGGTAAGAAAATGCAGCAGTTGATATTTGGTGGCAGAAGCTTGTTCAAAAGGGCTTTTAGACATTGGCATTCCATTCTGAAACCAGACCGATTTTGTTCCGTCATAACTTATCTCCCCGCTTTTGACTTCCAAAACCAGCAAACCATAATCAGGCGAAAAGATCAGAAAATCAATCTCACCCTCAACCAGCTTATCGGCCCGGTTGCGAGTCAGCAGGTCAAAGGAATGAAAAACGGTAAAACTGTCATTAAGTCTCTCTTTTAGATTGGGGAAAAGCTTCTTTTCAGCCTGGCTTTGAGTATCTTCAGAGATCACGGCAGGAATCATATGAGCCACAATGAACCTCTTATACGCCTATCAATGATAAACTCACATTAACAGTCCGGCAGATGCTCTGTCAATGCTTTTCTCTTGCTGCGCTGTTGAGGGTTGTCAGGCTGGAGGGCTGTAAAGGGAAAACCACAGTGTTCCGGGCTGGAATCCGGCAGCCGCAATAAAAACCCGGGCATTTGCCACGGAGGCAATAACGCCAGATTGTATGCCGCCTGCCAGGTGACTCAGGCCGGTTTTTTTTTCATCGTATGGATTGCACGCTCAGTGCCGGCGCCAATTAGTGCGTTGGTGAAACAAACCGGGCTAAAACTTGACAAAAATCAGTCACTGTCCGCCAGCGCATTCATCTGCTCAACAAAATCTGGTGCATCAGCATCCGGAAGTCTGAAGGCGGCACGGCCGCCGTTCAAGGCGAATTTTCCATCCTGGGTAAAAGGCCAGGGGCCGTATTGACCATTGGTCAGTTTGGCCTGAGCGTATTCAGGCACCACGGATTCAATCTCAGCCGTGATATCAGCGGATGACGCATAATTCATGGTAGTCCCCAACTGGTTAGCCAAAGCCTGGATGATTTGCCAGTTCTGGTATCCGGCAGGCGGTTTGGCCGCCGGATTAACCGGCAAAATGCGGCGCTCACAATTGGTGCAGGTGCCGGTGCTTTCCAGCCAGGCGGCGCCCGGCAAAATGATCTGCGGATCAGGTCGGTATTGCGGTGTTTCAGTATCAATCAATACCGAAAAGAAGGGAAATGTAAAGATACGGCGCGCCACATCACCCAGGGCTTCTTTGCCCACCACCAATAACCCCTTGATTTCCCCCTGCTGAATCCCTGAGAGTATCTGAAGGGGATGAAGGCCGGTTTCAGCGGGAACCTGGGCGCCCCAGGATTGAGAAAATTGTTTGATCACCGCCGGCTTCAAAGCTTTATGTCCAGGTAAATATTGTGAGCTGATACCCATATCCAGCATTCCCTGTGTATTCGCTCCAGTGTGCAGTTTCAGGATTCCGGCCGCGGGACGTCCGATATTGCCTGAAACCAGCGCCAGATTGCTCAGCAATTGCAATTCGGCGGCGGTGACCGCGTCCCCATCCAGAATAATTAACGGCCGTTTTGCCCGCACAAACTGATTAATGATGTCAATCAGCCGGGAAGGGCTGATCCAGGGAACTTTGGTAATGGAATCTTCCGGCATCATTTTGATCTCATTCAGCAAAACATTGAAACCGGTGGTACGTTCGGATATATACTGATGGTCCAGCAAATCATTAGAAATGATGTATTGCAGCATAGCTTTAAGCAAATCAAAACTGGTGCGTTGGTTGATCTTGAGAGTAGTCAGGGAAAGTCTATCCAGCGAGGTATGATTGGAATTCAGCATGGCCAGGCGGCTGCCTCTGGAGACCGCTTCCCTGACCTGCAAACCTGCCACCGGGTAATCCCGCATCAAATCACATTTAAAAACCAGGATAAAATCACTTTCACGGATATCCGCGTAGGTGCAGGTGGAGGCATTTTTGCCCATGCTCTGATTAAGGCTGTCATTGAGATCAAAAGGAAGCAGGTTGCCGATATTATTGGTGCCCACAGCCAGGCGGGCCAATTTTTGCACCAGATAGCTGTCTTCATTGGTTAACATGGGAGATGACAGTACGGCGATGCTCTGAGGACCATACCGGGTTTTTATCTGTTGCAAACCGCGGACAGCCAATGAAATGGATTCTTGCCAATCAGATTTCCGCAGTTTCCCGTTTTCATTAACCAGCGGATGATACAAGCGGTCAATCTTGTGAGGATGGCTGATACCAAAAGCGCCGTTATGACATAAATTGCCGTGATTCACCGGATTGTCCAAACTGGAGCTAACCTCAACTACAGACTGGGCGTTAACACTCATATCCAGGCCGCAGCCAATACCGCATTTTGAGCAGGTTGAAGCCACCAGGGGCAGTTTGAAAGGACCGGGTTTGGGCAGCGGAGGACGAGCGGTGATGGCGCCGGTAGGACAGGTGGAAACGCATAATCCGCATGAGTCACAGGAAGTTTCGGATAATGGCATTTCCATAGCTGGCTCGATGGTGGTAGAGAATCCGCGGTGAGTAAAGCCGATGGCATTGGCACCTTCTACCTCGGAGCAAATCCTGACACAGCGGCCGCACAAAATACATTTGTTGCGGTCACGTAAAATATAGGGATGTTCATTGTTCAAAACCGGCAAAAAGCGCTTGTGGCCGGCATAAACCTGATCATCCACTCTGTATTCAGTGGAAAGCACCCGCAATTGGCATTCATAAACATCCTGACAGCCGCAGGAAAGACAGCGTGAAGCTTCTTTTAAAGCGGATTCTTCACTGATGACTGAATCTACTTCGTTAAAATTGCCGGTGCGTTGAGCAACTTCAAGGGCTGGCAAAATGGTGCGCTGGACCGGCTCCACACCCGCAAATTGAGCTTTGTCAATAGATTCCAGATCACCTTTGGAACAATTGTAGTCTTTAACCAGAGGTGTCACTTTTTGCTCATTCAAATACTGCGAAATGTAGGTAGCTGCGCGGCGGCCGGCGCCGATAGCTTCAACTGCCGTAGCCGGACCTTCCGTACAATCTCCTGCAGAAAAAACGCCCGGCAGATTGGTCTCCATGGTTTCCGGATTAACGGCAATACCGCCGCGTGAATTAATTTTGAGGCCGTTCTCCCGTTCAAGAGCGCCTGTTTCAATAGATTGTCCCAGTGCCATGATACAGGCATCCGCCGGAATAGCAAACTCGGAGCCTTTGACCGCTTCAGGCCGGCGCCGCCCGGAAGCATCGGGCGCTCCTAAAGCCATTTGAATACACTCCAAACCTGTCATGCGCCCGTTCTCAGCTTTGATCTGAAGCGGATTGGAAAGGAACAGGAACTTCACCCCTTCTTGCTCAGCGCCTTCCACTTCTTCATGGTTGGCCGGCATTTCAGCTCGGGAACGGCGGTAAACAATAGTCACTTCAGCGACCCCCAGCCGTACAGCAGTGCGGGCGGCGTCAATAGCGGTATTTCCCCCACCAAC
>DAOUAU010000309.1:0-3075 GCA_034433195.1 Dehalococcoidales bacterium | reverse complement strand
ATTGGTGGTGCCGAAGGTGGACAGGCTTTGCCTGGGTGGCCGTACCACCTGCGTTTTTATCACGGCTTCCCTGATTCTCTCATCTGATTCCATTTAACGGCGTTCCTCTAACTCCATGCTGGCAGGCTGATACCCAAATTCAACAGCGGCAGGTTTAATTAATCAGCTCCAACTGACCTTTTAAATCAGTTAGAACTTGAATGTACTGGCTATCCAATTGGGTTTTGACCTTGCGCCACTCTTCTAAAAACTGGGGCTGTTTTTCAATGTCAATGCGCATATTGGCAGCTTTGCTGCCCATCTGTTGTTGTAAAGCTTGCTGGACTTTAGCCCCGAAGTCTTCTTTCAGATTACTATAGGCTTGCTGGCGCTGCTGTTCTCCCACTCCGGAATAATGTGTAAAAATCTGGGTCATTTGTTTCAGGATAGCCTCAGTCCTGGCTTTATCAGTTTTCACCGCTTTGATACCGTCCATGGCTATTTTATTGATTTTTTGGGCGTTCTCGTTAGCCGGCAGATTGATGTTTTTGCTTAAAATGGCATAGACGCCCCGGATCACAAACGGAGCGGCTTTTTTATCCAGTTTGCTTAATTCCGGCTGTAACTGAACGTCCCCTCTCAGGAAACGGGCGGCCAGTTTTTCACCCTCCGGCAAGTATTTCCATTCCAGGCGCTCCGCTTCAGTGGGTTCTCCCATGGCATTTATTTTTTCCATGGCAATTTCACGTGCACTCTTGATATCACCCATCGAACATCTCCTGTTTAATAATAGGTATTCAATCCAGTTGTTATTTTAATTATAACCCATAGCAGTTAAAGCTGGAAATGGGTACATTATTGGGGAATAACATGGATTGCCACGGCTTTAAATGAGGCAAAGACGGTTTTTCCAACTTCAAGCTGTAGTTCTTCACAAGAAAGTCGTGTGATCAGACCGGTCAAAAGAAATCCACAATCCAGACTGACTCTAACCAGGGGACCGGTGGGTAACATAGCGGTGATTTTACCGGTAAAAACGTTGCGGGCGCTGGAAGTGGCTCTATTCAGTGAGAGGGTAATATCCTCCGGACGAATCAAGATATTGACTTTTCCACCCGGCAGGCAGGTGGTGACGCCTTCAACCACCTGAGAATCCACTAATATTTCGGCCAGACCATCGCGGTTGGTCCGTACTACTCCCTCCACAATGTTTTCCATACCCACAAATTTGGCCACTTCTTCACTGGCAGGGGTTGAGAAAACCTGTTTGGGAGTGCCCAGTTGAATTATTTGACCCTTGACTAAAACGGCAATATTATGAGCCAGGGTTTGTGCTTCATTCCTGTCATGAGTAACCATGACGGTGGTGAATTTTACCTCCTGCAAGATATTATACATGTCTCCAAACAAAGACTGGCGAGTAGGTGTATCGACCGCCGCGAAAGGTTCATCCAGAAAAAGGATTTTCGGTTGAAATGCAAAAGCACGGGCCAGATTGGCTCTTTGAGCTTCCCCGCCGGAAAGAGTACGGGCCGGTTGTTTTGATAAGTGGGAGATGCCGAAACGGTCCAGCCAATAATTGGCCCGTTTGCGGATTTCTGGTCCATCAATACCGCGCAATTTCAGCCCTAGAGTAACATTGTCCCAAACAGAGCTGTTGAGTAACAGTGATTCCTGAAATGCTACCGCAAAATTTCGGCGCATTTGCGTCAGCGAGCGGTTGATCGGGATCGGATTGCCCTGATACAGGACCTGTCCGGAGGTTGGCTTTAACAACAAAGCTAAACACAACAGCAGCGTGGTTTTACCTGAACCGTTGGGACCAATGAAGGCTAAAACCTGGTTCAGGGTAACTTTGACGTTGGCTGAATCCAGCACTTTTTTGTTATTGTAACTGACTGTGAGATTTTGACCTTCCAGGATGACCTGGTTATCGGTGATGACTTGATTCATCTCACTTTGCTCCTTTGCTGGATCAAAGTAAGAATGAAATTGACCAAAAATACCAGCAACATCAAGATAATGCTTAATGCCATGGCGGTTCCGAATTCACCCTTGCTGACTTCCATCACAGTAGCGGTGGTCAAAACGCGGGTCTGTCCGGCAATGTTACCGCCAACCATCATAGAAGCGCCTACTTCTGAGATAATCGCTCCAAAACCGGCCATTACGGCCGCCAGCAGAGGCAAACGGGTTTCTTTCAAGAGTAACCATAACATCTGGGTTCGCGTTGCGCCCAGAGCTTGTATTTGAAGACGCAGCTTGGGATTAATCTGTTGAATCGTAGCCATGGTAAACCCGGCAATGATGGGGAGCGAAATAATGAACTGGGCGATGACCATGGCGTAAGGAGTATAGATCAACCGAAAAATTCCAAACGGTCCGCTGCGCCACAGGAAAACCGCGACGATCAAACCTACAACCACCGGAGGAGCCCCCATTCCAGTATTTACCAGGCTAACCACGAACCGGCGTCCGGGGAAACGGTTGAGACCCAAAACTGCCCCTAGAGGAATACCGATAATCAGGGCGATAAGAGTGGCCGAGCCGGAGATGGCCAGTGATAAAAGAGTGATCTTCAGGACCTCAGTATCGCCGCGAAACAAGAGGTTTAAGGCTTCTTTAATACCCTCATAAATCAAGTCCATAATATTAGAGGCAACTCCATGTAGCTCAGTTTACAGGGGCGTTTCCTCGATTTCAACCTTCCTACCTGTCAGATTATTTCAAGCCCAGTTCGGCGTAGGTTTTTCCGGCATCCGCGAAGAATAACGCAGTCCCATACTTGTCCTTGCCAAATTCGCCGATTACTTTTTGGGTCTCAGCAGCTACCATGAAATCCGAAAAAGCTTTGGCGCCGGCAGCATTTATCATAGTTGATTTGGCCGGATTGACCTGGATTACGTGATAAATATTGAGTAAAGCAGGGTCTCCCTGAACCAGAATATCCAGGCCCAATCTAGCCTTGTGAGCCAGATAGGTAGCCCGGTCGGTAATGGTGTAGCCGCCTTTTTCATTAGCGATGGTCAATGTTGCGCCCATTCCCTGGCCGCTTTCTTGATACCAGGACCGGCCCACAGGAGTAATACCGGTGGA
>DAOUAU010000308.1:0-7095 GCA_034433195.1 Dehalococcoidales bacterium | reverse complement strand
AGAAACGTCCCACATCTCTACCTGTTTGGCCAATCCGGGGAAGCGTTTATTCAAGGCGATCACCACCGCCGTAACGATTCTTTCCTTCTCAGCATTATAGGCCTCCGGATTTTGGTGCAGATCCGCCCAATAACTGAATTCCGATTCCAGCATCACTACCATTACAGTTTTTCCGGGCGGAGCAAAAGAAGCATCATAATTAAAAATGCGCACCCCAAGACAGGTATTAGGCTGGTTGGCGATGATGAGCGGTTTATCAAGGGGTATTATCGTACCGGAGATCAATGGGGCGATCTCCTTGAAAGTCCGGTTGACACCCAGACCGATGTAAACCAGCGGCTGGTAGAGCGGCATCTTGTAATAACTGTCAATAGTGCTATCTGTATATTTGCCCCCCAGCATGTCATAGATGGTGGAGTGACCGTCAGCCGCCGAAATAACGTAATCGGCTTTATATTCAGAGCCGTTGGCGGTTTTGATTCCGGTGGCTTTCCCGTTCTCTGTCAGTATGGTTTCCACACCTGATTTGTAATTGATTTTGCCCCCTAATTCGCTATAACGTTTCTCCATCGCCAGAGAAAGCGCCATCGAGCCTCCAATAATATAACCGGAATTTCCGGCAGACGTCCAGCCCAGGATATAAATCAAAATCAGTGTTGGGAAATCCGGTGGTAAGACCTTCAACCAGGCTTCTTTCAAAGCCGGGTTCTGAAAACGGGCGGCAAAATCCTTGATGGATAATTTACCCCATTTTTGCAGATCTCCCAGGTATGGAGTCATTTTAAAGAACATTTTCATTTTATCCAGCGTGCTGTAAAGCTCAGGGGCTTTGTCCCCGGACATATCAAAACGGCTGAAACGGCGCACGGTTTTGACCAGATCAGTGATAGGTTTGGAATCTTCCGGGGCGATTTCTTTGAGATGCCGCTCCAGTTTTTCAATATCACAATAGAGCGTCACGGTTTTCCCGGAGGTGGTTTCAATCTGCATGAACTGGTCGAGATTGACTATTTCCTGTTCTTTAAGCGCGCCTGCTTCTTGCCACAGGTGATGAAAGCTGGATTTGGGAGATGAACCAACCAGCCAGTGCAGACAGCCATCAATAACATATCCTTTTCGTTCCCAGTTAGTGCATAACCCCCCCGGTTTAATACCCATTTCAAAAATTTGAGTTTTGTATCCATTCATCTGACCATATATTCCCGCCGAAAGCCCGGCAATACCGGCGCCGATAATAATAATAGATTTTTCTGTCATACGAATTCTCCTGAAAATACCCTCATAGGGGTTGCTGATAAGTACTTTACGTCAAAATCAGGATAGAATCAAGCGAGACGGAGTAAGCGCAGAGGTAATGCCCGTGATGTTTTAACCAGAGCTGAGGGGCTGCCGGCCCTCATGCGATGATATTGAAGAAGGCGAATGTCAAAAAACTACCAGTCTTTCACCCCGAAAAATAGCATCACACCGCTGCCCAGAAAGAGGATGATGCCGCTGACCAAAAGACCAATACCGATAGCTTTGACTACCCCGGGGATCTTGATACCCAGGCTGACTTCAGCCTCAACCGGTGAACTGCCGTCGGCGTTCATCAGAACAGCCGAGTACCGGCCGCTCATTATCTCCCATTCTAAAGTCTGAGTGCCCGTGCCGTTGACGGCGGCCACCCAGAAGCCTTGAGAGACCGGGGCCGGAGCTGAGTCCGCGCCCTTATAGGTACGCAATAGCAGTGGGTTTCGATGGTCGCCAGCATCCGAAATCTCGGAGTAGCTGATGCCGTCCAGATAACTGTTGATGGCTGATGTCCTGGCGATGCCGATGAAGATTGGCTTATCCGGATTCAAATTGCCGGCTTCAATTTTCAGGGTGACCAGACCAGGCGAATTAGGGCGGACGGTGCCCATTTCGAAACTGGCAGTGCCGGTCACGATGGCAGCGGATTTTGCTTCCAGTTCGGTTTTCGAGGTGGAGTAAAAACCCTGTGAATCTTTGAAAGCGTTCTCAATGGTCAGAATGACCCCTCCTCCGATAATCAAACCACATGATGTTAAAACCAGGATGACTCCTATCACCAATAAAACAATACGACCGGGCTTCATGCCAATCCTCCTTAAACCGCCAATTCAACCGTTATACCTTTTAGTATATGCGGCCTTCTGCCGGGTTTGAATAGCTAATCAACCAGTATTTTCAGCTACTGAGGGATGGTGATTGCCTGGTCGTTAGTACAGGCTCCGGTTTATTTGAGAAGGTTATCACCAAAAGAAAAACGCGCTACCAGAGGAGGATCCAGTAATTCCCACCTGCCAAAGATGCCGTGGAAACGCGCAGCCACATCAAAATGCAGCAAGGCGATGCCGCAATCCAGGCGTTTTGAAACATAAAAATCGGAAAGGCCGCTGGAAACGGTAAAAATCACCGAATCAGATTCTATATGCAGGCGCCAGGGTTGTCTGTTGACAGCTGACGGAGCTAACCGGACGGCTTCAATGGCGTCTGCCATCCAGTCCGGACAGTGCGAAACATCAATTCCAGTCACAAACCGGGTTAACGGTATCCTTTGATAACTGCGTGCGAAGCGGCTCAGTACCTTTTCTTCCAGGGTCTTTTCCCCGGCCGAAAATCCGATCGGGCTGACTGCCAAAATTCTTTCTCCGCTGTGCAGCGGAATTTGTTTCGCAACGGCGGAGGGGTTGAAAAAACCGGCCACCCAACAAGTTGATAATCCCATTGAGGTAGCCTCCAATATCAGGCCTTCAGCGGTGTAACCGGCGGTTTCCTGGAAAGCCGGTTGACGGGTACTGGCAATGACGGCCATGTAGGCGGGCGCATCTTTAACTTTGCCAAAAGCGCCCAGCGCCCCTTTAAAGATACTTTCAGGATCGGTGCCGGCCAGTTCTAACCGCACACCCGGAAAAGGTTTAAATGTGCGCGCCGCGGTCTGCAATCTCTGCCACATCTCAGGCGGGACGTTCCTGCCTGCCTGGTATTGGCGACGGGAATGCCGCTGCCTGATGGCCGGAAACCAGCGGTCATGAGGAATTTCCAATCTAATGACCTCCTGTATTATCACTATACACTACACAGCAAAAATATCGCTTAAAAAATCAGTTTCAGGATTTTCCCGGACACTGGACCACGGGACAGCCGGTACCTAAATCCGTTTTTCTATGCAGTATTCACGCAGAGTATTCAGGGAGGCAAAGAACTCCCTCATCATGACACTGATGATGTACATCCCCCGGCGGTTGACTTGCAGGAATTCCCCGTTTCTCTCCACCGCTCCTGCCAATCTCAGCAGCCGCAGTTCGGTCCCCAGTTTGGAGTAGATATCCGTACCAAATTGCTGCCGGAATTGAGTTAAATTGATGCGGGTGCCGAACAGTTTGGTGAGCAGGAAATAACGCAGGTATTCTTTTTCTGAGAGGGCGCGTGAAAGAGCGATGGGCAATCTGTTTTGAGCCAGCCGTGAAGCATAACCCTCCAGAGAGAATGAATTGACGTAAAAGAGACCGTTAACCAGACTGACCGAACCAGCCCCGATGCCGATGTAATCCGCGTAGTCCACAATATATTCATCAATCATCCTGTCTCCGCGGGAAAAGCACCAGGTAGTGGAGGGCTTGAATCCGGCATCCAGCATTTCTTCCAGAATAATATCGTAAAAACGCCTTTCACGGGAATTATCCACTTTATCAAAACGGCGTTCCAGGGCCTCTTTTTTATGTGGTGAGGGCATAAGCGGATAAAAAGTGACCTGGTCTATATTCAGATGTTTGAAAGTGGCAACATCCTTTCTGAAAACGTCCAGAGTCTGGAACGGAAAATTAAAAATGAGGTCAATGTTGATCGTTGCGAACTGACCCCGGGCCAGCTTAATCCTTTCGCTGGCCTCCTGACCGCTACAAACCGTGCGGCCCATCGCTTTCAACATTTCGTCGTTGAAACTTTGCACCCCTAAAGACAGACGGTTGACTCCAGCCTGCTTTAAAACCGAGATGGAGTCCGCCGTCAGTTCTTGAGGTGTGGTTTCCAGTGAGATGGCTTTGACCGTAAATCGGGTTTTCAAGTAAGCCATAAAAGCCGTTAACTCCCCCATCAGGATAGTGGGAGTGCCGCCGCCAAAATAAAACTCGGAGAAAGTAAAACCGCGCTGAATGTAGCAGTCCAGCTCCTGGCGCAGGTTAATGTAATACTGTCGCGCTTTGTCCTCATTGAACAAATAGCGGTTGAAACAGCAGAACGGGCATAATTTCTTACAGAAAGGAATGTGGATATAAAGTGAAAGCTGCTCTCCCGGTCTGAGTATCTGCGAGGTGATTTGGGAATCATCCAGATTCCCCCCCAGCTTCAGAAATTTGCGGCCGTCGCGGCGCGTAATATAACCGGCAATCTCAGGAATCAAAGTCTGACACCCCTAAAAATCAATTAATCTACAGAAGGATTAAGGCTGCTCAAAATAGCTGGCTGGATTTATTATAACGCTTCCTGGCCCGGCTTGTCTGTCAGAGCATGGGATTCAGAATTGAAATCACCGGTTTTTTAATATTTGCAGCTGGACAAGCACTGATTTTGATTCAGGAAAGCGGTGAATCACGGGTGAGCTTGCCTTGCGCTTCATTTTCTGGTAAATTATAAAAGGTGTTCCGCGGGGCCGTAGTTCACTTGGGAGAACGTTTGACTGGCAGTCAAAAGGTAGGGGGTTCGAGCCCCCCCGGCTCCATTTAGTTAACACTTTGGGTTACTTTTCCTCTATTGAAGTTCCACATCCCTGAATATATCCACTGCCTGAACCATCTAATGATTTCATAGCTCCGCTTACTGTAGAGAATCTGAGCAGTGGTTTCAGGAACATGCCGGACTCTCATTTAAAGCAGATTCATGGCGTGATAAAATAGGTATATGAAAAACGAAACAAACTGGCTTGCGTATAACGATTTGGCATGGACCGACCAGATCATTTCTGGGCCTGATGATTATGCGGAAGAGACGGAGTTGTTGGTCAAAGCTATCAAAGAACATGCATCCTGTGAGATCAAGACTCTTCTTCATCTCGGTTGCGGCGCCGGCTTTAATGACAATATCTTCAAAAGGCATTTTAAAGTCACAGGTGTAGATATCAGTCATGGCATGCTGGATGTTGCCCGCAAAGTGAACCCGGAGATCATCTACCACCATGGTGATATGAGAACTATCGAACTGGGGGAGTGTTTCGATGTTGTGATCATTCCTGATTCTATTGATTATATGAGGACGGAAGATGAACTTTTTAGTGTCATGTTGACGGCCAACAAGCACCTGAAGCCCGGTGGAATGCTTTTGATTGTAGCGCATCCCGCCGAACGATTCAGCCAGAATAACTTTGTCTATAGCGGTTCGAACAAGGATGTTGAAATAACACTTTTTGAGAACAACTATATTCCGGATTCTTCAGAAACAGGTTACGAAGCGACATTGATCTACCTGATCAGGCGCCATGGCAAACTGGAAATTTATACCGACCGTCATTTGCTGGGTCTTTTCAAGTTACAGAGATGGCTTGATCTTTTCAACCAGGCCGGTTTTGAAAATCTTGTTCAAATCAACATGGACCACACCTACGATCGTTTCATAATGGGTGAGGGGAAATATCCTCAGTTGGTTTTTATCTGCAGCAAACCCCAAGAAAATACCGGTAGCGCTAATCGTTGATCCTGAAGGTGAAGTTAAAGTCTTTACCAGTACTACCTATCGATACCCCGGCTCCACCAAACAGAACGATAACAGGAACCATTCCAGGATGTAGAGACTTTTCGATCCAGGTCAGTTTATATGGCTACCAAACGCTGACAGGTGTTCTTGAGACCTTTAAAACTCCGCAGGCAATAATACTGCCGGCCACAGCGGTCAGTAGTTGCGGCCAAGACCTCGTCTGTGCGGCCGCAACGGCCGGTATTTTATCGAGAATCAGATTGAAAACTATATTGCTCGTACGGTAAAGAAAGGCAAATTTCAGGACACTGCCAACCGCTGCTCCCAGCCAGTAATTGAGTTTGCTTGAATATGAAAAGGTGATCACGGTATTACGTTGCCATTAATGATAAAAGATTCACCGGTGACAGGGCCAGGGAAATGATACCGCCTGACAGAGCTGCAGTACGCGGGATCAGCCCCATCAGGATGTCATTCGCTATGCCGGGGAGTGAAGCTCCGATAATTAAGGTGGCGTTTATGATGTTTCCGGTTATCAACGGCTACCGGAAGACAAGGGGAGCAACAACGGCATAGCAAATCAGTAAAGCCAGCAGCATAAGAGCATCTTTTTGGATACTCGACGTTAAAATACTATTTCGAATATTCATTCCTTTTTTCAGGTTCTTTCCCCTGAAGCCTCGGAGCCAGAGGCATTTTCCAATCATTCTGGTCAGTGTGCAATAGATTATGTACCCTGTCGATCATATCATTATCCACAAAGCGCTCATAAAACGCGCTGATGGACGGGTTTTCGTGGGAAAACCGGAGCGCTGAATTCTTATCCAGGCCATACAGGCTCTGACCTCTGGCCTGTGCGCGCCCCGCATTTACATCAATAGGTTGCCCGCCACCGCCGGAGCAGCCGCCCGGACAGGCCATCACTTCGACAAAATCGTAATGCGCCTTTCCATTGCGGATGGCCTCTACAAGGTTCCTGGCATTGGCGAGGCCGCTGGCGACGGCCACACGTACAGGTTTGCCTTCGATATTGAATGTCGCCTCGCGCCAACCGTTCATGCCGCGGACATCGGCAAACAAATCTACTTCAGGATTCTTACCCGTTACCAGGAAGTAAACAGACCGGAGCGCGGCTTCCATGACGCCCCCTGATGCTCCGAAGAGAACACCGGCTCCCGTAGAAATACCCATGGGCTGGTCAAATTCTTCTTCTGTCAGGTTAAGCGGTTGAATATGCTCGGCCACGATCATGCGGTCGATCTCCCGTGTTGTCAGTACCAGGTCCACATCAGGGCCTGTGCCGGTGGAATCCATGCTGGGGTAGGTGCATTCCATCTTCTTGGCCGTGCAGGGCATAACGGAGACACAAAAAATCTTTGACGGGTCCACCTTCAAGATATCGGC
>DAOUAU010000307.1:0-22817 GCA_034433195.1 Dehalococcoidales bacterium | reverse complement strand
TGAATACCATCACCACGCGCCAGGAGATTATCAACGGTGACTTATTGCTCTCTTTAAGCAAGCTCTCACCGGAGATTAGATTGAAGAGCATCAAGCAAAGCGAAAGAATATTGGAAATCAGCGGCAGCGCGCCGACCAGCAGTGATGTACAGGTATATGTCAAAACAGTCCTGACGTATGCCCGGGATTTGGATATCAGCACGCGGTTCTCGGAAAGCCTGATTTCATCGTTGACGGTAGTTACGCCTGTGACAGGTTCACCGGATGAACCGTCAAACACCCCGCAGGAAATTGAATTTACTCTGGTATTCAGCAGGGAGAAATAAATTGGAAATTATTAAGTCAATCCTGATGGCAAAAGTTAAAGGAGCTTCGGATATCCATCTGGCGGTCGGCAGCCCACCCATGTTCAGAATTCGGGGTGAACTGGTGACCGCTGAGGCGGCTCTGTTGACGGCGGAAGATATGGAACTGGCTTTTAGTGAGTTGACAACAGATGCTGAAAAAGCCGAATTTCACAAGAACTTCGAACTGGATTTTGCTTACAGTGTTCCGGATGTAACCCGTCTGCGCTGCAATGTGGCTAAACAAAGAGGTTCTATCAGCATGGTTATGCGCCTGATTGCCAATTCCATTCCGGATATTGACGCCTTGCGAGTTCCGGAGTTATGCAAACAATTGATTTTGAAAACCCGCGGCATGATGGTGATCAGCGGTCCCACGGGGAGCGGTAAATCCACCACGCTGGCCTCCATGATTAATTATCTCAATCATACTCAGCATCGCCGGGTGGTGACTATAGAAGATCCCATTGAATATATCTATACCAGTAAAAAATGCGCTATCACCCAGAGGGAACTGGGAGGCGACACTCGTTCATTTGTAGAAGCTTTAAGGCACGTTTTAAGACAGGACCCGGATGTCATACTGGTAGGTGAGATGCGAGATCTGGAAACCGCTTCAGCCGCACTGACCATAGCTGAAACCGGCCACCTGGTTCTAACCACCGGTCATGCGCCCAGTACCTATCAGGCCATCGAACGTATTGTGGATATGTTTCCGCCGCATGAACGTTCGCTGGCCCAAACACGGTTATCCTCCCTGTTAATCGCTGTTTTTTGCCAGGCGTTGGTGCCTACGGTGGATGGCAGGGGCCGTGTTCCGGCGGTGGAAATTATGCTGGCCAATCCGGCGGTGCGGAACCTGATCCGGGAAGGGAAAATACATCAACTGCCCAATGCCATCCGCACTAATACCCGGATCGGCATGCAGTTGATCGACCAGGCTCTGGTTAATTTACATAAAGCCGGGTTAATCAGCACTGAGAGTGTTTATGCGTTCTGTAACGATCCGGACGAAGTGGAAAAACTGATAGCCAATATCGAAGAAAGGGTAGCCGCCGGGGTCATGTAGACTAAAGAAGGTCATTTGTGAGTTCTCTCAGCGCTCGGATAGTGTCATGGACAGGACAAAAAGAGCGCCTTCCGGGTTCAGGAAGGCGCTCTTTTTTATAACCCTGACAGGCAGCTTAAGCTTTGGCTTTGCCGGGCGCGGCGGCTGCAGGCGTTTTTTTCTTCATCCAGGTGACCAGCAGTTCGGGAGAGAAAAAAGTGGCGGTTAAAGCACCGGAAAAGGTACCGATGATTAGAACAATGACGAAGTTCTGAATAGAAGAACCGACGAACAGCAACAAAACGAAGAGGGTAAAAAGCACGGTCAGTGTGCTGTTGAATGACCGTCCCAGTGTCTCAACGATGCTGGCGTTGGCCACAACTTCAAAATCCGGACTTAATCCGCGGGTGGTATTCTCCCTGATGCGGTCAAAAACAATAATGGTGTTGTTGATGCTGTAACCCAGAACAGCCAGGATACCGGCTACAAACATCAGATTGATTGACCAGCTCAATATTCCCCCGAAAATAGAAAAGAGGCCGATGGTGACCAGAACATCAAAAGAAAGGCCAGTGATGGCACACACCCCGAATTTGAAGGGACTGGGCATTTTGCGAAAGGCAAAAGCGATATACATCATCATTCCGATGATCGCCACCACGACGGCGATCAGGGCATTGCGAATGGATTCAGTGGCGATGTTCTGAGGCACACTTTCATAATTCATATTCAAATCGCCGAATTTGGCTCTTAAATCAGATTCCAGTTTCTGTGTTTCGGTTATATTAAGCTCCTGGAGTTGGACATAATAATGTCCGGCACTGGATAATGAGACAGAGGCCTCTTTGAACCCCAGAGTGCCCAGTTCGGTCTTTAACTGTTCTTTTACAACCGGTTGATCAAAACTCAGTGTCAGCTGAGTGCCGGCCTGGAAATCAACACCCAGTTTAAGGCCCTGTATGGCCAGAAAGAGAATACATATAACCGATATCATCGCTACGGCTATAAAATAGTATAAACGCTTGTTGACTATATTCATCGTTATCTACCACCTAATGTTCTGAATAAACTTATTTTTTGAGCTATCGGAGTGCCCACAAACAATCTCAGTAATGTGCGGGTAACTGTAATGGCGCTGATCATGGAGATTAACACACCAATGAACAATGTCAGTGCAAAACCCGTAATCAGAGAACTGGAAGTGATACCGGAGTTCCCCATGACGTACATGATGATACAGGCAATGAAAGTAGTGACATTACAGTGCAGGATAGACGACCAGGCCCGTTTAAAACCGGCTTCAATAGCGGCGCCTACCGTCCGCCCGGTTCGTAATTCCTCCTTCATTCTTTCGAAGATCAGTATATTGGCGTCTACCGCCATACCGATGGAGGCCACAAATCCGGCGATTCCGCCCAATGTCAGGGTAATGGGGATCAATTTAAAAATGGAGAGATTGACCAGAACATATAAAATCAGAGCTGCGGCCGCCATCAAACCGGGCAGGCGGTAATAAATTATCATGAAAAGCATCACCAGCAGCAGCCCGACCATGCCGGCTTTAAAGGCTAAATCCACAAATTCAGTGCCCAGGGTACTATCGACGTTTTCATTGGAGATCAAGGTCAGGGGTACCTGCAAACGGCCGGCATTCAGCATGTCCCTCAACCTGGTAGCTTCAGCTTGAGACATGCCTTCGATCTGTCCCTTGTCCGTGATAATGCCCTGAACTGAGGGCGCGCTCAACATATCTTCACCGGAGAAGATGGCTAACTGGGCACGGTTGTTATTGAATAAGCGGGTGGTGATTTCCTTGGATAGAATACTGCCATCCTCATCCCACTCAAAGACCAGCAGCAACCGGCCGGTACTGTCGGTGGTGACAGAGGTATTGGACTTAAAGTAGGAACTGGTTAGCGGCACCGGTTGCCCGTTCAAGGTTCCCTGAGCCGGTTTCCATTTCTGGGTGCCGATAGTCCATTTCACATCAGTATCGGTATCGGCTGCCAATTCACCAAATTCCAAAAGCGCCACTCTGCCGATCAGTTCCACCGCTTTATTGATATCATCAATGCCGGGCAATTCCACCATTATACGGTTGTTGCCCAAAACCTTAATAATCGGCTCGGTGGCTCCCAGACTATCCACACGGGTTCTGATGACCGAAGCATCAGCTTTCATATATTCCTTGTGATCGGCCTCAGGCACATTGGAAAGATCAGCTTGATAAACCAGCCTGACGCCGCCATTCAAATCCAAACCAAGCTTTATTGGCCGGTTGAAGAGCAATCCGCCGGATGTGGTGTTCAAAGGGAACACCACAAAGGATGCAAAAATCAAGACCGCCAGAATAAACAGGAAAACTATTGTGTTTCTTCGCATAGCCACCCTAACCTTATCAATTTTGCTTTTTATATAATAAACGATTTTTGATATAAGATAAAGCTTCCGCCCGGTTTGTGATATCTCCGGCAGCCTGCGCTTCTCTGACTGACTCCAGAATTTCCCTTAATGGCGGTCCGGGTTTCAGTCCAAATTGATGCATCACATCAAATCCGTCGATCAGTTTGGGTGGAGACATGACAGTTTTATCTTTGGCATACTCTGCGAGTATATATTTAACCTGTTCCAGGTGCCAGCGCCATTGTTTGGCATCCAGAGCAGGCCCGCGGGCAGCCAGGTGATCAGCCAGGCTTAAGAACAATATATCCAAACCGGCCGTTCCGGTGTCCCGGAAATAACGGTAGAGCGCGCGCCGCGAAGGCATTCCTTCGTGACTCATTTGGGTTGGACGCATGTGGTTCCTGACCATGCACTCCACCATTTTGACATCCCTGTGGCTGAATCTCAGCCTCTCCATGATGGATGCTGCAATTCCGGCGCCCTGCTCATTATGCCCGAAGAAGCGCACTCGCTCTTTATCCGTTATTTTGGTCTCGGGTTTGGCGATGTCATGCAGCAGAGCGGCCAGTTTGAGCAGAACTGCGTGGCTGATGTCCCTGGATACCGGAGAACTAAAATGCTCCGATAAAGACTCCGACCACGGGATTTCCTTTAAAACCTCAGGCGCGATAAAAGCGCACTGTCTCTGGCGCAAGACACTCTCTGCGGCGTTGACCGATTCCAGTGCATGGTTGAAGACATCCCAGTGATGTTCTGCGGGCTGTTCCACCTCTCTGGAGGCTTCCAGTTCAGGAATCAGAACGGTCAATACTCCCAGGTCATCCATTATACGCAGCATTGGTCCGGCTTCATTGGTGGCGAGCAATTTTGCCAGTTCTTCGCGGTTTCTTTCGCCGGCCACCCGGACTAAACCGGCAGCATCGCGTTTAATCAGAGATTGTGTATCTTCCGAGATAGCGAAATGCAATTCAGCCGCCAGCCGGAAAGCACGCAGCAAGCGGGCCGGGTCTGATTTAAAGATGTCTTCGTCAATTGCTTTGATTAAACCAGAGCGTAAATCATTTTGACCGTCAAAAAGATCAATCAGGGGCGGCTGATCAGGCTGTTCAAGGTAATTGTTCAGTTCAACTGCCAGCGCGTCAATGGTAAAATCACGGCGAGCCAGGTCGTGGTTTATATCAAACATAATGGTGGAGAGGTCTATATACCGGTGCGATGTTTTGGATCTGTCTGGGGTGTTGGACAAAACAACACGGGAGATGCGGTTGATTTCATCCAGCAGGACATATTTACCGCCCAGATGGCCGGCCAGCGCTTCCCCGATATCCAGTGCGTCAGCGGTGATTGCAATATCAATATCATCAGTGCGGCGCTTCAAAAGACCATCACGTACAAAGCCGCCCACCAGGTAGGTTTTAAACTGCCGCCCCGCCGTAAAATGATTTATTTTGTGTAAAACGGCTAAAATACCTGTTTCTGTCACACCAATTCCCCACAGTCACTCAAAGTTAGAAAAAAATAAGGCCAGACCTCGATCAAAAATAGAAATAGGCGGCTTTAGGAGTGGCGGAATTATTTGTTTCTTGCGTCGGCCGGCAGCTCGGAGTCTTCCTTTTCAGGCGTTATTTTGGTTAAATCTTCCGGTTTGGACAGGAGGTCTACATATAGTACCCCGTTAAGGTGGTCTATCTCATGCTCGAGAGCCTGTGCCAATAGTCCCTCGGCTTTAATCCGGATTTCCTTCCAGTTGGCGTCCCGGCCTTTGGCAGTTACGGTCACCGCTCTGGTGACTTTACCACAATATCCCGGCACGCTCAAACAGCGCTCTTCAATCTCCCGCTGGCCGGCTTTTTTTATGATTTCCGGATTCAATATGATGATCTCTTCAGCGTTTTCTTCCGGCATGCAAATGGTGACAATGCGCAGCGGCACGCCTATCTGCGGAGCGGCCAGGCCCACTCCGTTAGCGCTGAACATGGTATCCAGCATATTATCGATGATCTTGCTGATGGAGGGGTCTATACCGTGTACTCTTTTGGCTTTTTGCCGCAAAACCGGGTCGGGAAGTGTTCTGATGGGTAAAATAGCCAAGGCCTGACCTCTTGTTACATTTTTTTGAATCTCTATCTCAATTTTATCAAATATCCTGTCTGGCGTACACTTCAGGCCTTCAAGCCGGTCATTCTCCGGTTAATCGGAACTCTTCATACTTTTTAATGACCTTACGGCAAAGGCCGCCAGAAGCACCAGTGTAAAATCCCGTAAGAAAAGGATGACAATGATGGTGGTATCGAGGTCCAGCAATTTGAGATAGTTGACCGGGAATATGATAAAAGTCAAAATGCCGGTTAGCGCAAAAGTAGTCCATATCGCCCATCGTCCCCGGTTGAATATCAGCGGCAAGGCTGGCAATAACCAGATAATGTATTGCGGTGAAAGTACTTTGCTGGTAAACAGCAAAACGGAAATCAGCAGTAAGGCATAGGCGCCCAGGCGGGTGAACTGACTCTTTCCGGCTTTAAGCTGATTCCAGATAAAAGTATAACAGATCAGCAGGCCCAGGGCCTGAATATAAGTAGAAAGTTTAGAAAAAACCGCGGCTGAGGCGCCGGACAAATTCCATGAGCCATAGTCATAAGCAAGAGAGACCGAGGCTAAATTCAATTTATTTGCCAGCAAGAGGAGAGCGCTGTAGAGACTTTCTATCTGAAGACCTCTCTGGCCATGATAAGTGATCAGACTGATCAAATTCTGAGGTCCGGTTACCAGAAAGGGTGCCAACAGCGCCAGGCAGACTGATCCGAAAGTAACCATTCCCAGGATCAGAGGCCGGAACTGGCGGTTTTTAAGGTAGATCAAGATGTACAATAAGGCAAACACGGCCGGATATAATTTGGTCATCACTCCCAGAGCCAGCCAGGCACAGCTGGTTTTATGCTTGCCCAACCAGAAATAATAGAGGGACAGCAGGGTCATTACGGCCGGGAAAATATCATACTGCTGCCCGATGACGGGGCCGATGGCCAAGATGCCCAGTGTGTAGGGCGTCATCAGTTTCCAGGGCTCTTTGCCCATACGCCGGGCGATTTTGTAGACCACCCATAAGCCCACCAGGGTGAAAATTAACACTTCTACCTGATACAGGTAAGAAAAGTGCAGCCATTGATCGGTCAAAAGACGCGGCAGAATGAAAAACAAAAGGGCCAGCGGCGGATATTCCAGGCTGAAATCACGGTACGGAATTTGACCTTGCAGTACATTGGTGGCGAAGTCGAAGTAAATTGCGGTGGGGGTATATTGAATGCGGTAAATCGTTTGAAAAATTACAAAGAAGATGGCTGTAACAACCACCCCGAATATAAGGAATTCCCAAACTGGCGGGAAACCGGGTTTCCTGGCCGGCGTTTTCATGGTGGGGACCGTTTTGGGATTCAAATGCTTGCTGGTCTTGTTCGGCATCTCTTTTTCAATTGCTCTAACAGGGAATTTTTTGTCAGAGTTACTTCACTGATATCTTAGCATAACCTGAAAACCGCTTTCCCGTCCGGTCTTCAAATGAAAAGCCTCCCCCGGGACTTATTTTGGGGGAGGCCGGCATACTGTTTGAAAGGTCTGGTTTAATGGCGTTGTTTTTTATGCCGTCGATAGTAAGCAAAATACCAGATCACGGCCCCGATGGGTATCCAGATCAAGCTGAAGATGCTGATCCAGATCAGGGAATTGACCAGTCCTTTGCCGAAGATAACGAAGCCGCTCCAGGCATTTTTGGCCACACTGCCCGGTTTCCAACTGCTGATAATATTGATATAACCCGCTCTGGTCAGGATGTTGGTGTAACCTTTATCATCTGTAACCCTGAGCACTACGGTATATGTCCCGGCCGCTTTGTAGGCATGGCTGGGGGAGGCTTCAGTGCTGGTTTTGCCGTCTCCGAAATCCCATTGGTAATTATACGGTGCGAAACCGCCAATCACTTCACTGGTGAATTTGATTTCTGCTTCGGCTTCGCCGCTGACTTTGTTAGCATTGAACTTGATGGCCAGTACCGCTTCTTCCAGGTTGATATTTATCAAAGAGGTTGAAGAGGTGCGCTCCAGATATATCATGCGGCCTTTGATCTGCTCTATTTGACCGCGCACCGAGGTCAGTTCACGCTGGATGCTTAAAATATCTTCAGTTTTGGTGGCGTTTTCCATGATCTTGAGCAATTGAGCCTCAGCGGCTTGCAGATTTTTGATCCGGGATGACAGATCGCTGTATTCCTCGGTTACATCCTGGCTGGTGGTGGATTCGGAAGTAATACTTTTAGCGATCAAACGCAGGTCTGCCATCGCTTTATCATAGCTGTCCGCCAGTACACGGATTGATATGCTGCCGATGTTGCGGTCACCCTCTTTCCATTGCTGTGAGTTGACCACGTAACCGCCGTAGCGGGCTGAGATCTGATTGATGCTATCTAAAGCCGCAGAAATCTGGTTTACTACCATTTGGATGCTGCCTGTTCTGACCACCATGCGGTCAGATGGCAGATTGACGCTTGATTGGCTTACACCGTTATATGCAGGAGCAGTGGCGGCAGCCGGAACAGCTACCGGAAAAGACTGACTTTTAGTGGCTGCCGCAGTAGTATAAGTGACAACCCCGCTGCGTGCGCTGGTAGCTGGTATAGCTTTTTCGGATGCATCAGATATTCTCGCCGGTTGGCTGCATCCGATAGTGAATAATAAAACGATTAGTCCCAGCCCCACCAGTAATATTTTTTTCATATATTTTCTCCTTTTCCTCAAGTATGGTTCGCATAATTCCGCCTGGTCCCTAAAAGTATAACAAACCGCCCGTTAATTCACATTATATTAATTGTCCGTATATATTAACGTATCACGGGGTCAAAAGTTAGTTATAGTAATTATCCATTTGGTTAATTCATTTTCTGGCGGTAAAACCCCATTTCATTGGACAAGGGCAGAATATTCAGTAGCCAGCGGGTTTCCTGCTGTTGCCGGATAATCAGCATTGAACACCGGAGTACCTGTGATTCCGGCGAACCGGAGCCGGGTATTGCCGGGCGATCGGTCCTGACAATGTATCAGTTCAGGCCAGACCAACCGGGTCAATGTCAATGCTCCATCCCGGAAGAAATTTAATGTTGGCCAAAAAAGCCGCCGGGTCTGAAGCCCGCATAATCAACTGCCAGCGGTATTTGCCGCGCAAGCGGTAGGTAAAAGCCGGCGCCGGTCCAATCAAACTAATGCCTGCCAGCCCGCGAGCTGCCCGCTCCGTGAGCAGCCGGCGCTGCATTCTTTCGGCCTCCGCCTGGCAGCTTTGGTCGTTATAATGTACGAAAATCAATTGTGCCAGGCGGCTGAAAGGCGGATAGTGCAATTGCCGCCGGTACTCTATTTCAGTGTTGTAGAAAGAGCGGTAGTCATGGCCGGAGGCCGTCTGGATGGCGTAATGCTGCGGAGAATAGGTCTGGATGATAACCTTGCCTTCTGAGGCGCCCCTCCCTGCCCGTCCGGCCACCTGGCAGAGCAACTGAAATGTTCTTTCACTGGCCCGGAAATCTGGCAGATGGAGTGAAATATCGGCGCTGACCACACCCACCAATGTTACTCTGGGCAGGTCCAGACCCTTGGCGATCATCTGTGTGCCGATCAAAATATCAGCTTCGCCTGCTCTGAACTTTTCAAAGACGGATTGGTGGCTCTGGCCCTTTTCTTTAATTGAATCGCTATCCCAGCGCAATATGCGGGCATCAGGAAAGGCCATAGCCGTTTCTTGCTCCAGTTTTTCTGTTCCCATGCCCAGGTATTTTATCTGCCTGGAACGGCAGCGGGGGCAAACTTGAGGCACGCCGGTGCGGTGGTTGCAGCGGTGGCAAATCAGGTGATCTTCCTGGAAATGATAGCTCATTGGAGTATCACAGCGTTTGCAACGCACCACCAGCCCACAGTGGCGGCATTCGATAAAACTGGCGCTGCCGCGGCGGTTTAAAAAAAGGATGATTTGTTCCTTATTGTGCAGCGCCTGAGAAATTGACTGGTGCAGCGAACGGCTAAAAACACTCAGATTGCGTGCTTTCAATTCAGCTTTTAAGTCTACTATTTCCACCCGCGGTAAAACCGAACCACTACCCGGATTTACTCTGTGCGGTAATTCCAGCAAAGCATATTGCCCATGAAGAGCCCGGTGGTAACTTTCGATATCCGGCGTGGCGCTGCCCAGCACCACAGTAGCTTGCTGCAGTTCAGCCAGTTTTAAGGCCGTCTCCCGGGCGTGGTAGCGCGGTGAGTCCGCCTGTTTATACGTCCATTCGTGTTCTTCATCCAAAATAATCAATCCCAGGTCAGGTTGGGGAGCGAATAGAGCGCTGCGGGGGCCAATGACCACATCAAACTCACCTTTTTTAATGCGCCACCATTCATCAAATTGCTGTCCCAGGGTAAGCCGGCTATGAAGCACTGCCACCCGTCCTGGAAAACGTGATACAAAACGTTCGATGATTTGCGGGGTCATGGCGATTTCCGGCACCAGCACCAGGCTTTTCTTGCCCAGTTTAACCGCCTCTTCCAGAGCCCGCAAATAGATTTCGGTCTTACCGCTGCCGGTTACTCCAAATAACAGAAAAACAGCGGGATGACGTTTTTCTGCCGGCGGCCGGCTTAAGGAACGGCTGATATGTTGAAAGGCGGATTCCTGGGCCGGGTTTAATATCAAAGGGACAGCCGGATTGACACCGGTATTGGCTATCGGGTCGCGCTCCACTCTGATTTCAGTTGTCTCCAGCCAGCCTTTGGCAATTAAGGCCTGCACGGTCGCGGTGGATGCCACAGTTTTTTCTTTCAGGACTGCGGCGGTGTGCGGCTGCGGGTTGTTAATGAGGAATTGCAGAAGTACGGCCTGTTTTTTTGACCGCGAGTTTAGCATGGTCAGCTTTTGTTGAGCTTCATGCACAGATATCTTCAACTTTACATAAACCACAAACTGCGGTCTTACCCGTACCTTTTCCAGCTCATAAATCCGGGTTACCAGTTTTTGGCTCAGAAGCCTGGATATGGCTTTTTGGGTGTTAAACTTACCAAATTGTTTTTCTAGCGATTTTTGATCTATCCGTTGAGTGTCTTTCATCTCATCCAGGTAGGGCTGCAATTCAGGGTCAGTGGTGGTGGCGTTAGCTGATTTGACAATGAAAGTGATTAGTTTACGTTCAAAGGCGGGCGGCAGCATCAAAGCTACGGCTTCAAAAAGGGGAGTCAAGTAATAACGGCTCAACCAATAAGCCAGGGCTACCTGGGATGGGGAAAGCAGAGGAGTGTGGTCAATCAGTCCGGCTATGTCACGGGTCTGTTCAAATGCCGGCACATCGGTCAATTCCATCACTATTCCCTGCAGCGTTTTCACGCCAAAAGGGACCCACACTGCTTGTCCGATAGCAACCTTCAGGCCTTTCGGTATTCCATAGCTGAACGTTCGTTCCTGAGCTATCGGTGAATTGACGCTGACCTCAGCATATCGCATCCTGGCTCCAGAAGATTGAGTGAGTTGTCCCTATCCGTTATGCAGAGAGGGACTACCACTAGGATAACGAAAATCCGAAACAAAATCTATACTGAACCAGGGACCTTCCCGGTTTTGCAGGAAGTCCGTAGTTCATCAGTAAATAATGTTTCGGATTTGGTTTTTAACAGATGACTGTTTTATTTGGTATCAGTCTTGGGAGCTTCGGCGGCCGGGGCGGCAGTCTGAGGCTGAACCGGCGCCGGAGCAGACTCCGCGGCGATAGCAGCTGCGGAAGCCAGTGAGGCTTCTTCAGCCGTAGGTCCGGTGGCTTTGACTTCTTCACCCAGTTTTTCCAGTCTCTTCTCTTTAATACGGGAAGCACGTGAGCTTAAACCACGCAGATAATATAATTTAGCACGGCGGACTTTACCGTGTCTGACCACTTCCACCCCATCGATCATGGGTGAATATATCGGGAATGTACGTTCCACACCCACACCGGAGGTTACTCTTCTGACCGTGAAATTGGTGCCGGCGCTGGCATTATGGATACGGATAACCACACCCTGAAAAACCTGAATGCGGGTCTTTTCGCCTTCAACGACTTTCTGGCGAACTTTCACAGTATCACCGGCAGCCAGTACCGGAATTTTCGGATTGGCTTTAATTTCAATAGCATCCCTGATGTTCATAAAAATCCCCCTCAACTAATCGCAAGATTAATAATAATACAATTTGGTGAAATACTCCAATCAGTACCCTACCGCAAGATCAAACAGGTTAATGGTTAATCAGCGGTATCGCACCAGGATATGCCTGGTAGTGCCATCTGCCCTTGATGAGCAGAAACATCACGGATAGCCCGGCGCCTGTCTTTCTCAGGGCTACAACAGATTCTTTTCATGGATGGTTAAATCCGCTTTGTTCAACAACTCAGGGCGGCGCTCGGAGGTGCGCCGGATGGACTGCTCTCTTCGCCATTTGGCGATTTCAGCATGGTTTCCGGACAACAAGACCGGGGGTACGCTCCACCCTCGCATGACTTCAGGCCGGGTGTACTGCGGATATTCCAGCAGACCGCCGGTATGTGATTCATACAGCAGAGAAGCGCCTGAACCCAGCACCCCCGGAATTAGTCTGACCACAGCATCAGATATCACCATCGCGGCCAATTCACCACCGGTCAAAACATAATCGCCGATGCTGATTTCATCTGTCACCAGGTGCTCCCGAATTCGCTCATCAACGCCTTCATAATGCCCGCATATTAACATTAACCAGTCTTTTTCGCTCAGTTCTGCGGCAATGCATTGGGTGAACGGCCGGCCTTGCGGAGTCATTAAAATAATTGAGGGCAGCCTGCCTGCCATCTCTGCGGCTTGACTTTGGACACTTTCCACCGCTTCAAAAACCGGCTCGGCTTTCATCACCATTCCGGCGCCGCCGCCGTAGGCATAATCATCGGTCGTATGATGTTTATCATGGGTATAATTCCGGATGTTATGTATGTTAAAGTTCACCAGGCTTTGAGTTACCGCCCTTCTCAGGATGCTGCTGTTAAAAGGCCCAGCGAACATTTCCGGGAAAAGGGTAAAAATATCAATGCGCACTTGAGCTAACTCTTTCGGACCTCCGTTTTGTGCTCCGTCACTGTACCGCTGATTATCTCTACAGCGTGCACTATTGCTTCCAGAATAACCTCCAGGCATTCGCGCACACCGTTCGGGCTGCCCGGTAAATTGACTATCAAGCATTTTTTCCGGATGCCCGCCACTGCCCGGCTTAAAATTGATGTGGGAGTCTTGCCGAACGTATCCATCCGCATGGCTTCGGTGATGCCCGGAACTAATTTGTCTAAAATGGGTGCGGTGGCTTCCGGAGTGACATCCCGCAGTCCCAAACCGGTACCCCCGGTGGTAAGAATAATATCCACATCTCCGGCATCTGCCCACTCAATCAGCCGGCGGCTGATAATATCTACTTCGTCAGGGATAATGTCATAACGGACAACTCTTCCACCCAACAAAGCCACTCGATCCTGTATGGCGGCTCCGCTACCATCGTAGCGTTCACCGCGTGAACCCTTGTCACTGATAGTTAAAATGCCAAAATTAATCATTCACCCTTCCAAACGAGCGCATCAAAACAATCTATTTTACCATAATCGAAGGGTTAACACCAAAAATAAGAGGCCACCGTAGATAATATCCATCCATTAGATGTTTTCAGTCATGATCAGAGCTGTTTTTAAAGTCAACCGGCGCCGCGTAAAAAATTCCAAACCAGAAAGGGTGTTCTGATTTTGGAATTATTGTCCTCTCTAACGTTGGCCAAATATACCTTTTTGGTGTTATTCTTTCTAGCAGTTCCCACCAATCCCCACTTGAGAGGGGATTGGTTTTACCTGGTACTAAAGTCCCCCCGCCTACCCTGAGAGACGTCTCAAGACTGATATAGCCTCAGGCCAACAGAGCAGACACCTCTCAGGAGCAAAAATATCCAAAAATCTTCCAAAATTTAACTGGAAATTCCGTGAAAAACCTATTGACAAATATGGTAAGTGTGGTATTATGGGAAAAAGTGGGTAATGGTGGTGGATCATCCCATGTATATCGGTGAGTTTGAATATCGGGTGGATGAGAAGGGTAGAGTGCCGATTCCTCCCAAATTCAGGACGGAAGAACTGAAAAATGAGGGTATGGTGCTTTGTCCCGGCGCCGATAAATGTGTTGCCATATATCCGCATTCTGTTTGGAACAAGCTGGCTGAATCTCTCACCAGCGGCCCTCTGGTTAGCTCCAAGATGAGAAAATTGAACCGTGCCCTTTTTGCCACTGCTTTCAACGCGGATCTAGATGCTCAGGGCAGGGTTACTGTGCCCGTTCAGTTAAGACAGTTTGCCAACCTGGGAGAAGAAGTGGTAATCACCGGTGTGAATACCTTTATGGAACTTTGGAATGCCACGCAATGGCAGCAAGAAAAAATGAATAGTCAGGCCGAATCCTGGCATACTATTGAGACTATGGAGCCCCGTCAATGAACGTTATGATGACCAACTCTCATATTCCGGTACTGGCACGTGAGGTCATTGAGAATCTGGCTATCCAGCCTGGCGGACGCTATATCGATTGCACTCTGGGCGGCGGCGGACATTCTCATGCCATTTTGGAATACAGTTCTCCCGGCGGCCAGTTAATGGGAATTGATGCCGATCCGGAAGCTGTTGCCCGCGCCGGCCGCCGGTTACAGCAGTTTGAAAAGTCAATTCTTCTGGTTAATGATAATTTTGTCAATTTAAAAAATATTTGTGTAAAATATGATTTTTTCCCGGTTCATGGAATATTGTTTGATTTGGGACTGTCTTCTCCCCAATTGGACGCGGAAGGCCGCGGCTTCAGTTTTCAGTACGATGCTCCGCTGGATATGCGTTTCAATCCTTCTCAGCGCACGACGGCCGCTGATATTGTGAACACTTATCCGGAAGTGGAACTGGCCCGTATTTTAAAGACCTACGGCGAAGAAATCAGCAGCCGGCAAATTGCTCGCTATCTGGTTCAAAACCGCCCCATCCGGACTACCGGACAATTGGCGAACATGGTGGAAGCGGCAGTGGGAGGACGGCATGGTAAAATCCATCCGGCTACCCGCACCTTTCAGGCATTACGCATCACGGTTAATCATGAAATGGAAAATCTGGAATCAGCGCTTAATCAGGCTGTCAGTCTGCTGGGTTTTGGCGGGAAACTGGCGGTTATCAGCTACCACTCACTGGAAGATCGTATCGTTAAACAATTTTTACAGAGAGAGTCACGTGACTGTATCTGTCCTTCGGAAGCCATAAAATGTGTCTGCGGACACAAAGCCAATATCAAAATCATCACACGGAAAATCATCACCCCTTCATTTGCTGAGGTAGAAATGAACCCACGCAGTCGCAGCGCCAAACTAAGGGTATGCGAACGACTGATCAGACCTTCTTACCAATATGAACAAGTGGTCGAACAACTGAATTGCTCGGTTGGAATCGGGACCTCCGGCTGGCGTAAGCCGGCTTTGTTGGAAAGATTAAGGAAGACCTTTTTATCGTTGCAGAAGAAAAGCGGCAGATAAATCCAGGATCGGTTATTTGAAATCAGTATATTTGATAAAGTGAGGAGTGGCCATGAAAAAGCGCGGATTGGTGACAGCTATTGACGTCGGAACCACTAAAATTTGTACAATCATGGCCAGGGTTGAAGAAAATGGCGGCATCCGCATCGTTGGATCCGGTGTTGTCCCTTCAACCGGTATGCACAAAGGGATGGTGATCAATATCAAAGAAGCTGCCATTTCCATCCGGTCTTCAGTTCGCAAAGCGGAATTGATGAGCGGTCAAAAAATTGAGTCGGCTTATATCGGGGTCACCGGAAGGCATATCACATCAGTCAATAACCGGGGCGCAATTTCAATCAGTAAAAACGATAAACTGGTGCGCGCCGAAGACCTCAAACGAGTCATGAAGAATGCCCAGAATGTCAAAGTCCCAGAAGACAGACGTTTATTGCACATTATCCCGCGCGGATTTGCCCTGGACGGGCAGACCGGCGTACAGAATCCGGTCGGCATGCATGGTCAGCGTCTGGATGTTGAAACACATATTATTACTACCGCCGTCAGCTCAGTACAGAACGTGGTTAAATGCGTCCGCTCAGTTGGCATCGAAGTAGAAGATGTTGTACTCGAGCCTCTGGCCTCCAGCGAAGCGGTCCTGACCGCTGAAGAAAAACAGTCAGGTGTGATTTTGGCTGATATTGGCGGCGGCACTACCGATGTAGCCATTTTCCGCGATGGCACCATCTGGCATACTGCCGTCATCCCGGTGGCAGGTTATCAATTGACCCGTGATGTGGCTATGGGATTGGGTTTGCCCTTTGATATTGCCGAAGATATGAAAAAACGTTATGCCAGTGTTATGCCTGTTTATGAGGGACAAAGGCAGACCCCGCAGGAGATGCAGCATGATAGTCACGGCGTATCATATCAGGATTTATGTGATATCGTACGCGCCAGGATTGAAGAGATTATCCGGTTGGTAATGTTAGAATTACCTCAAACCGAATACCAGCAATTAGTGCCGATGGGTCTTGTTTTCACCGGCGGCAGTTCCAATATGTCCGGAATTGACGCCTTAGCGCGGGATATGATCCGGTTGCCGGTTCGCGTGGGATCTCCCACGAATTTGGCCGCGCTTCCGGAAAATCTGCGCGATCCGCGTTTTTCCACAGCTATCGGGTTGGTTCTGTGGGCGGCAAAAACCGGAGAACCACCCATGTGGCAGAGTAAGCGTCTGGGCTTCCTGCGTATTTTTAGTCTGGTTTCACGCCTCAGAAAATTACTGGCCAGAGCATAAACGGTTCAGGATTGACCAGAAATAACATTTATATAGTAAGAACTATAGTATTAAGGAAGGAAGGAGAGTCAAAATGGCAAAACCAAGCTACATGCAGAGCACGGCAAAAATCAAGGTTATCGGTATGGGTGGAGGCGGCTGCAATGCTATCACCCGCATGGTTAAAGATGAGATTCGCGGAGTCGAATTCATCGCTATGAACACGGATGCTCAATCACTGGCGATCACTGAAGCCCCGGTCAGGTTTCAGCTTGGAGAAAGAGTGACCCGGGGGTTAGGGGCCGGTGGTGATCCCAATCTGGGAACCCGCGCCGCGGAAGAGAACCGTGATGAATTAGCCCAACTGATTTCCGGCTCGGATATGGTCTTTGTGACCGCCGGTATGGGCGGCGGAACCGGCACCGGTTCTATCCCGATTGTTGCGGAAATAGCTAAAAAGAGCGGCGCATTGACCATCGCTATTGTCACCAAGCCCTTTGGTTTTGAAGGCCGCCATCGCATGCGGAACGCTGAAGAAGGCATATCTCGCCTGGCCAGCAAATGCGATACTTTGATCATTATACCCAATGACAGATTATTGGCCCTGGCCAACAAACAAACCAGCATTGAAGCCGCTTTCAGAATGGCCGATGATTGTTTGAGACATGGCGTTCAGGCCATCTCCGAAGTGATTACCGTTCCCGGCATGATTAATCTGGATTTTGCTGATGTCAGAGCCATTATGAAGGATGCTGGTCCGGCCTGGATGTCCATCGGTATCGGTACCGGCGCCAGCCGCGCTGTAGATGCCGCTAAAGATGCTCTGGCCAGCCCGCTGCTGGATGTCAGCATTAAGGGTGCCAAAGGCGTTCTGTTCAATGTCACCGGCAGCGACAGCCTGACACTCCATGAAGTCAACCAGGCCGCCGAAATCATTCGCCAGTCGGTTGATCCGGGCGCCAATATCATCTTCGGCGTGCGCCGCGATGAGCAAATGGACAGGAACATCAAGATTACACTGGTCGCTACCGGTTTCACCAGTGCTTCTTCATTTGGCAATATGGATGATGAGGCAGTTACCAAATTGATTAAAAGCCTGAAAGCTGAAGAAGCGCTGGATATCCCCTCTTTCATGCGCAAGCCCTTATTCAATGAAAGACGATTCATGCCTGACGCTGCTCCCAGCCGCACTGAGACCAAAATTAACTAAAAGCCATTTGAATAGATAAATAAAACAACCATTCCTCTCTGTCCCCCCTTCACCTTAAGCCAGAAAGGTGACGGGGGGAATTTTTCAGACTTGATTCAAACCAGGTGGCCTCTTAAAAGGTGAGACCGCGGTTAAATGTACTATCAAATCTCCAAACAATCTCCATAATTTTTCCACATTGAAACCTCATGATGAATATAACAGATTGAGCAAACCCTCAATTTAATTGCGGAGAAAAGGACAGGAGGAATGAAAATGAACAGGAAAATGAAATGGCTTTTTGCTTGTGCAGCGGCCGGGATAATATTGTTAAAATGCTATTTTGCCCTTTCAGGCCGGCCATTTCAGGTTGCCGGATACTGCTTTAGAAGTTTGTCCACCTTTCCGCGAATGAATTGTTCCGGGTAAGCCCCCATAATTTCATCCACCTGCCGGCCTTTAATGAAAAACTTCTGGGAGGGTATACTCATGACACGATATTTTTGAGCTGTCTCCGGATTTTCATCCACATTGATTTTACAAAACTTGAATTTGCCGTGATATTCCTCAGACAGTTTGTCATAAATCGGCAGCACCATCCGGCAAGGGCCGCACCAGGGCGCCCAGAAATCAACTTCGGCAGGGGTTTCCGATTTTAGCACTTCGACTTCAAAATTTTGATCGGTGACATCGATAACTTTACTCATGATTGCGCTCCTCAATTATTACTTTAATCCATACTTCACAATGGTTCCTGGCTATTTTCAATTTGAGACTGACACGCCTGGCAGATCCCCTGAATGCAGATATCAACTCTTTCAATGACAAATCCTTGCGTGGCTTGCAATTGCTTAATCAATTCTGTGATCAAGGGGCTTTCAAATTCAATCAATCTGGCACAATGCCGGCACAGGATATGCTGATGCTCAAAAGGTTTTTTGAGTTCATAACACCAGCAGGATTTACCCAAACGGTGTTGATTGATAATTCCTGTTTTTTTTAAAAGAGCCAGAGTGCGGTAAACCGTAGCCAGGCTGACAGTGTTATCCTTTTTACTAACCATTTGATACAAATCACGTGCGCTGACAGGTTGGTCATGCTTCTTGATGCAAGTCATAATAAGATGCCTTTGAGGGGTTAGAATATAATCCCCCGTGACCGTTTGTTTATTGCGATTGCGAATCATTCTCATATATAACAGTATATGTTATATGTCCGCACCTGTCAAATATTTGGCTGTCGGTTTTTGGGGATGACTATTTGCAGAAAAAATCAATTCCTGCTATTATGGAATCGCAGTAATGAGCATATGCTCATAATAAAGAGTCCAGGATGCCCAGACCGACAAAATGCCGCAGAATTGAAAATTATCCCGGAACTACTTATTTCAAGCCGGCTGGAATTCCAATCCGGGACCTTGAAGAGGTCAGTTTATCTCCGGTTGAAATAGAAGCTTTGCGTTGGAAAGAGATCGAAAATCTGGACCAGGAACAGGGCGCTCAAAAAATGAATGTCTCACGCCCAACCTTCCAGCGTATACTGGCTTCCGCCCGTTATAAAGTCACAGATGCATTACTAAAAGGCAAAGCGATACGCATTGAGGGCGGGAATTTTGAAATCGCCGCACGGCGTTTTGTGTGCCACCATGGACATCAATGGGAGGTTTCTTCTCAAAACGCGATGAGCCAACCCCCGCAGGAATGCCCGGACTGCCATTCGGTTGAAATCCGCCCTCTGCATCCTCTGTCGGAAGGCGGTGCTAAAAAGAACCGCGGGACCTGCTGCGGCCGTCGCATTGATGAGGTTCAGGAGAAGACTGCGCCGTGATGCCAAAATCAAAAACTGTAATTTATTAGTTAGTAATAAGCCAAAATCTGGAGGTCATATTTGAAAATAGCAACGGTATCAGACGATGGAGTAACAATCAGCCGGCACTTCGGGAAAGCCCCTTTGTATGTGGTATGCTCGGTTGAAAATGGTAAAATTACAGCTAGAGAGCAAAGGGTGAGGGGAGCCGCCAATACTTGTGCCTGCAATCATGGAACCACTCAGGGTGAAAATTGTCATCAGGAGGGGCAGCACCGCCACAACAATCCGGTTTCACAGCACAAACACACCAGCATGGCGGATGCTATTGCCGATTGCAACGTCATCATTGCCCGAGGTATGGGTTATGGAGCCTATGTCAGTTTGAAAAACCGCAATCTGGATGCCGTTATCACCGATGTTGCGCATATTGATCAGGCTGTAAAAATGTACCTGGATGGCAAACTGATTAATTACATGGAACAACTGCACTAACTATTATGAGTCATAGGAGAGATGCCATGCCTGTAAAAAAGAAAGCCAGTCCACGCTGTTCACGCTGCCCGACCACCGCCTGTAGTCCGCCGATCGGCAGCAATGAACTGTCACCTGAGAAAGCTCCGGCTTTCTGTCCCATGAAAGAACAGGAGGAAATGATGCATTCAGCCCTGGCTGAGTACGCTAAACCGGATGTGAAGGAATTCGCCAGGCAGGCTTCCATACAGGAATTTGAGTGTTATGAGAACCTGCCCGAAGGCCGCCGCACCAAAAACCCCAGAATCGCGGAGTTGATCCAGTTTGGGGAAAAAATGGGATATGAGAAATTGGGCCTGGCCTTTTGTACCGGATTGTCCAAAGAAGCCGGCGTGGTTACCGATATTCTGGAAAAGGCCGGGTTTGAGGTGGTTTCCGCCCGCTGTAAAGTAGGAGCGGTCCCTAAAGAGGTAATCGGCATCACACCGGACCAAAAAATCGGTGGCCCGCAAAGCTGTGAAACAATGTGCAATCCAATCGCTCAGGCTGAAATCATGAACTCCGAAAAGGTGGATATGGCGGTGATGCTGGGTTTATGCCTGGGGCATGATACCCTCTTTTTCCAATATTGCCGGGTGCCGGTGACGGTCCTGGCGGTTAAAGACCGTGTGACGGGACATAATCCGCTGGCGGCGGTTTATCTGGCAGATTCATATTATGCGCGCCTGAACAAGAAGCCGGGTACGTGGGAGACTAAAGGTGCCGAAGCGTAATGGGAAACGCCCTTACGGAAATTATAGCCCTTACAAAGGAAAAAACGTTCTCTTAACGGGCGCCGATAAATAAATGAGCTTCAGGAGGCCTGCCATGAAAATCAAACTTACCACTCTCAGCGAAAATACCGCCGGGATGGGCGATTTTCTGGCGGAATGGGGTTTCAGTGTCCTGATTGACACTGACGGCTATAAAGTGCTGTTTGATACCGGTGCCGGGCAGTCCGTAATCCATAATGCGGATTCTTTGGGTGTTGATCTGAAAGCCGTTGACCGCATTGTTCTCAGTCACGGGCATCATGATCATACTGGCGGATTGCAGGATACGTTAAAGCGAATTCACAAAGAGATTGAAATTATCGCCCATCCGGATGTCTGGCAGAATAAATACGATATCCGGGGTAAAAACCCGCCCAGATTCATTGGAATTCCCTTCCATCCGGGAGCGCTGGAAAGCCTGGGGGCCCGCTTCAAATTAACCGCAGAACCGGTTGAGATTGCCACCGATATGATGACCAGCGGAGAAGTCCCCATGGTAACCGGGTACGAGGCGATTGATTCTGCTTTGTATGTCAAAAAGGAGGGCGGTTTCAGCGCCGACCAGGTTAAAGATGATCAGGCTGTCATTATCAAGGGTGACAACGGTCTGATTGTGGTTCTGGGGTGTGCCCACCGGGGTATGATCAATACTCTGATACATGCCCAAAATATTACCGGAATTCAGAAAATTCAGGCTGTAATGGGCGGCTCTCATCTGATTGGTGCCTCAGAAGAAAGATTGTGGCAGACCATCGCCGCCCTCAAGGACCTGGAAATACAGAAGTTGGCTTTGTGCCACTGTACGGACCTGCCGGTTATCAGTGTCCTGGCGCATGAATTTGGTGATGTTTTTTCTTTCAATAAAGCCGGCTCGGTATTATCCCTCTAGATCTGTTAATAAATCATCAACAGCCTGATACCGGAATGTACGAAAATCCGCAGGATGGCGCCAATCTAAGCACCGTCTTCACCGGCGGCCTGGTGGTGCGCTGGACTACTGGCTGAGATGAAGTTTGGAGAATTACTTGGGTTTGGGTTTCTTCCGAATTGGTGTCCAGCTAACGATTCCAAGCATTGACGGTCTTTCATTTTGATTCAAACGGGGATTGCTCTGCGAAGTTTCCTGGTCCACAATCTGCTGCAGCAGTTTGTCTTTCCGGCCGCCCGGCTGGATGAATAACTGTTGACGCAGAAAGGATATCCGGCGGTCTTGCTGCACGAGAGCTTGATGATGATCACGGACGCGTGTTACTTCGCAAAGCTGCCCCCGGGCTGTTTGCAAAGATAAAAATTCCGGCAGGGCAGGCAACGGCAGGCGTTTTTCGCCGTGTATCAGCGGCCAATATCTCTCGGCCGCGCCGGAAGGCGCTGACTCACGCAAAACGGCCACACAGAGCCTGCTGGCGCAGAGTTCCATGGCATCCAGGAAAAGCCCGATATCTTCAATATCATATCCCACATGTGAGATAAAGGCTACATTTGCCCGGGGGGCGTTTTTTAGCGGCCAGCGGTCTGCCACAATCCGAATATTGCGGACATTATATTCTTTGATGCTCTCTTGCAGGAATGACAACATGGATTGGGAGGGTTCGATGGCTATTATCTCGCGGACCATCAGAGCCAAAGGTATAGCATACCGGCCGGCGCCCGCTCCAATGTCAATCCAGCTTTCATCGGAAAAAGCCATGCTTTTTAGAACTTGAAGCACGTTATCATTCATTCGGAAAGGATCAGTCTTGAACGCTGAAGCCGTGGGAGCATAGAAATCCATATCGGCGGGGTTTTCGCGCCAGCGCTCGGCCTGTTCGCGGTTTTCTTGCACCTGACGCGCCCAGTTCCGCAGGGCATCCTTTTCGGAAGGATGCAGCATCTC
>DAOUAU010000306.1:0-4986 GCA_034433195.1 Dehalococcoidales bacterium | reverse complement strand
GAAACCATTAAACCTGAGATTTCTAACAATCAGCGGTTCACGGGAGAAAGAAGTGGCGCCGCCGGCGATGGCACAATCGATTTCACCGGCCTTCATGGTCATGGCGGCCAGTTTGACGGCGTGCATAGCGGAGGTGCAAGCCATATCAAAAGAGATGGATGCTGTTTCGTGCGGCATTCCGGCTTTAATTAAAGTCTGGCGGGCAGCCACCGGAGTATAGGCTTCTTTGCAGGCGGAGGTATCGCCTACGCCCCAGAAAACCTCAGCTACATTGTTGGGAGCAATATTCGCCCGGCGGATTACTTCACGCATGGGTATGGCGCCCAGATCGTAAAAATCAAAATCTCTGAGAGACCCCCCGTATCTGCCGAAGGGAGTTCTGACAGCACTCACGATGACCACATCACTGTTTTTATTAACCACTATATCTGCTCCTTAATAATTATTTTTTATGCACCAGCTTCCAGCTTCAAATTCCCGGTTCGGAATAATGAAACTACAACCGAATTCACCAATATTGTACTCCAAAAAATAGGAACTGATCTGCGCCGGAATTATTTTTTGGTATAATCGTAAAAACCCTTGCCGGTCTTGCGGCCCAAAGCACCGGAACGAACCTGGGATTTCAGCAGCGGAACGGCCTTGAGTCTGGCGCCGAATTCTTTTTCCATGGTTTCCAGGCCGTGTAACACTACATCCGCGCCGGCCAGGTCACAAAGCTCCAGCGGGCCCATCGGAAAGTTGCAGCATAATTTCATGGCTTTATCCACTTCTTCCGCTTTGTTGCCATCCATGATACACTGAATAGCTTCATTCATCAGGACATCCACCAGCCTGGAAACAATAAAACCGGCATAGTCGCGGGCTTCACAGGCTTCTTTGCCCAAAGACGCCACATATTTCTTGGAGGTTTCTACGGTATCCGCGGAAGTGTAGGTGCTGACGATTACTTCAACGCCTTTCATCAAAGGCACGGGATTCATGAAATGAATTCCTACCACCTTATCTTTGCGGGGAATAGCGGAGGAGATAGCGCTGATCGGCAAAGCTGAAGTATTGGAGGCCAGGATGGTTTCGGGTGAGCAGATCTCATTCAGTTGCTTGAAAATATTGGCCTTTAATTCCAGTATTTCCGGGGCAGACTCAATCACCAGTTGAGCGGCTTTGACTTCTTGCATATCGCAGGTGCCTTTGATGCGGGCCAAAATAGCTTTTTTATCCGCTTCCTGTAAAGTACCCTTCTTGATCATACGATCCAGGCTGTTGCCGATGGTGGCGATACCTTTGGCTACGAATTCGTCCTTGATATCCGTCATAATGACGTTGTAGCCGGCCTGGGCGGAAACCTGAGCAATGCCATTGCCCATGGTCCCGGCACCGATAACTGCAACCGTTTTAATTTCCACAGAAACCTCCTATACAAAATAATAACAATTTATTATTGGCGCCTATGATCTATTTATGTTTTAAAACCGGTTTGCGTTTCTCCAAAAAAGCGGCCATGCTCTCTTTTTGGTCCTCGGTAGCAAAGCACTGACCGAAGCACTCAATCTCGATATTCAACGCGGTATTCAAATCTGTGCTGGCGCCGTTATTGATAGCAGATTTGGCCAGTTTGAGGATGGCGCTGCTCTTCTCAAGCAGAACAGAAGCCAGGGCTCTGGCTTCTTTCATCAAATCGGCAATCGGCACTACCTTGTTAACCATACCGTATTCGTACGCGGTTTTAGCGTCAATCATCTTACCCGTATATATTAGTTCCTTGGCGCGGTTGATCCCGATCAATCTCTGCAATCTCTGGGTTCCGCCGGAGCCGGGGATAATGCCTACATTTATTTCCAATTGGCCGAATTTGGCATTCTCAGAGGCAATGATAAAATCCGCGCTCAAGGCCAGTTCAGCTCCGCCTCCCAGGGCGTAACCATTAACGGCCGCAATGATCGGTTTATCCATATTCCATATCAGATCAAAGGTTTTTTTGAGTTTATAAGCAAAGGCGCGGGCGTCCGCGGCGTTTAATTTGGCCATATTGGTGATGTCTGTTCCGGCCACAAAGGCTTTCTCACCGGCGCCGGTAATAATAACCACCCTGACCTCATCATCTTTCTCAATTTCCTGGAATAGATTAAGGAGTTCGCCGTAAGCCTGATCGTTCATGGCATTGGCGGCCTGGGGACGGTTGATAGTGACAATGCCGGTACCATTTTCCTTGGTAAAAAGCAGCGTTTGATAAGCCAATTCAAACCTCCTGAGAAGATCTTTAGTAAAAAACCAATATTAGGATCCCAAGAACCTCGCGATAAGCGGACGAAGCCGGAAATTAGTCAGCCAAAATTAACTTCATGTGCTGTAACCTGTGCCACCTATTAGTTTAGCCCTAAGCTGAAAATCAGTCAAGAAATGTCACTATTGGATAGTCGGATAGAGTGGAATACGCCGAAAAACGGTTAGTTGCCAGGTCAGGCACCCCTGCCGCCGGCCTGTCCCCGGTTAAACCGATTGCAGGCGCAAAGCGCAATATCCGGATCAGCCCGATTGGCGTGGTATCTTTCCCTGCAAATAACTATAATTATCAGGAGGCTAAAACAGTGGAGGCAAAACAATGAGATTAAAAGGTAAAACAGCCATCATTACCGGCGGAGCGGAAGGCATCGGCAAAGCCTATGCTTCAGGTTATGTCAAGGAAGGCGCCAGGGTTGTCATTGCCGATATCAATGAAACCGCCGCCAAGGCTCTGGAGCAAGAAATCCAATCAGTTGGACTGGAAGCCATGGCGCTTAAAACAGATGTTTCCAGCGTGGCGGATGTCAACAATATGGTTGAACAAACCCTCGCCCGTTTTGGAAAAATTGATATTCTACTGAATAACGCCGGTAAATTTCAGCGCAATCCGGCTGTCAGGATGAATGTCTGGGAAATGGACCCCGGGGAATGGGATAAAGTAATTGCGGTCAATCTGACAGGAGTATTCTTGTGCTGCCGGGCGGTAATTCCCCATATGATCAAACAAAAAAGCGGTAAAATTATTAATGTCGCTTCTTCACTGGCTTTCTTCGGAACAACCGAGTTTTCACATTATGTGGCCAGCAAAGGCGGTGTGGTAGGATTTACCCGTGCCATTTGCCGCGAGGTAGGGCAATATAATATTAATGTCAATACGCTTTGTCCAGGTTACACCCTGAGCGGCGATCCCGCAACAACCGGCGCAGCGGCCAAATTGTTAGAGGTCAATTCCCGAGCTCTAAAACGGGCCGAATATCCGCAGGACCTGGTGGGAACGGCTGTCTACCTGGCTTCCGCAGACAGCGACTTCATGACCGGCCAGGCGCTGGTAGTGGACGGCGGGAACGTTATGCATTAGAGTATTGATAGCCGCCCTTTTCATTCACGTTGATTCACCTTGACCAAAACGGTCAATGAACGGTCGAATGTTATCACTCCGTCATCAGTTAGACTATAGTCCAGGGTTAATTCAGTAGTTCCCATTTTTTTAGCCCGGAAAATCCAGGTTTCATAGACCGGAAATCCGGCTGGAAGAGTGATTCAGGAGTCGCCCGGATTGTAGATGGCCTGTTCTTTACTTAATATCTCTATATTACTGATCTCTTTCAACGACCAGCCATAGCCTGTCGGGGGAAAATACGTTACCACCACAATTAATTGTTCGCCGACCAGAATATCCACCGTTTTTCCGTTAAAGGATTCGTCGATCGCCACTATTCCGTATTCCGTAGTATAGCCGGGAATAATCACCGGACAATCCTCCAGTGCCAGTTTAGCCGGCACTCCGAAGAGGCTTAGACCAACAAAAATCAGCCCCCCCATGAATAAACCCGCAACCAGTGCCAGAATCGGCCATCTCCAACGAATGTGTTGGACTACTATTTTCACTCAATCCCTCATTCACTGTAAAATCAACAACTCTTCTATATTTATTATAACGAAAGCAGCCGGACAGCATCTGAAATCCGCTTGAATAATTGCCGCCCATTTCCCCTAACAGCCTTATTTCAGAGATAATGCGGTAATTTGAAAAAAGAACTCCCCCTGCCAGCGCTTGCCGGATAAGCAATCGGGATAAAAAATATTGTTGTCCAGGATAGTTATGATGAAGCGGCAATATAGTGCCAATTACTTCCGTTATAATCATTAAATATCGATTGTATGGTTTTTATTTTTCCAGCTTCAAACCAGCCTGTCCAACCGGTATTGAACCTGTCGGTCAGACGTATAGGATTGTTGACAAGTCAAACAGGCTGTGTCATGATGTATTTCATAGGCGGTAAACGGTTGCCGCTAACCGTATTAATCATCACAGGAGCACTATCATGATTACCGAAGTCAAAACCAGTGTCCGTTATAACTCCGCCGCGGCTTTGAAAAAAGCCCACGTCAAAGCTAAAATCACCATCTTTCATTGCGTTAACGCTCTGGCTGATGTCACTTTTCCGGAAAGCCCGGATTATCAGATTCAGAGTATCAAACTGCCCTGTTCCGGCATGAACCGGGAAGTGGTGCTCCTGCATGCTTTTGAAGCCGGCGCTGATGCCGTTCTGGTGATGGTCTGTCCTCAAGGTGCGTGCCGCTATCTTCAGGGCAATTTGCGTACCGCCAAACGAGTGACCCGTGTCAAGCAGCTCATGGATGAAATTGGACTTGACGGGAGACGTTTAAACCTTTATAACATAACTCACGGTGACCAATTGAAAGCCAACCAGATTATTCAGCAAACTCTGGCTGAAATTGCTGTCCTGGGACCAAATCCGGCGGTCTAAAATTCTTCAGGGAGCGTACTTGTGATTACCGGTGAACAGAAATCTTTGGCCGAAATCAAGGCCAAACTAAAAGCGTATTCAAAAATCCTGATACTGGGTTGCGGCACCTGTGTGAAAACCTGCTTTGCCGGCGGTGAGGATGAAGTGGCTACTCTGGCTTCGGCATTAAGGTTATCCTTTAAAAAGGACGGACACCCGGTCCAAATCAGTG
>DAOUAU010000305.1:0-13466 GCA_034433195.1 Dehalococcoidales bacterium | reverse complement strand
CTTGACGATAGACGAAACCTCAAGCGTTTTATCCGCGTTAACTCGCAATTCCCAGTCTTTAACAGGAAAATTGGGAGAGTACTTTTTATAATTGAGAACAGCCAGCGCTTCAGAGGGTGTCAGATCAAAACTGACCTTTTTGGGTGGCCCGTAGACCTTAGAACTCCTGTCCAGGGCTATATTTTCCAGATTGTCATGAAATTGAATACCACTTTTAACCAGAGCGCTCTGATAGTCCTGGGGTGTGAAGGAGGTGCCTAACTTTACCGGTTTGTTGGAACCGAATAGGCTGGAAACACCGGGCATAAAGCCAAAATATCCCAACACCAACACAGCAACAAGAGCGACTGCTACGATAGCTATCACAAAACCAACCAGCACCTTCATTATTTTTCTCCACTAGTTTTCAATATTCAGGATGCAATCGTCATGATACTAACTTTTTTACCTGATGGTTGTCAATGAGAAATAAACAGAATTTTGGGCAATATAACACCCAGAAATAACTTTCGTGGATTGATTGATTATTATTCCAATACAATTCATAATTAATGTGTACTAACCTGATCATATTAAGCAACAACCAAAGTCGGAGGAGGAATACATGACAGAACAATTACCAACGGCATCAATCACCAAATTCAAGTCGATTGAACTACCGGCCGCGGTCAGAATGATCGCCAGAGATGCCACTGAACTGATCGGCAATACTCCTATGGTGCGTTTGAACCGGGTCTCACGAGGTTGCAAAGCCGAGATCATAGCCAAAATTGAGGCCAGCAACCCCGCTCACAGCGTTAAAGACCGTATCGGTGTAGCCATGATTCTGGAGGCTGAAGAGCGAGGATTGATCAATCATGATACTTTGATCATTGAACCTACCAGCGGCAATACCGGCATCTCTTTGGCTTTTGTCTGCGCTGCCAGGGGATACAGATTGGCCTTAACCATGCCAGAAACAATGTCAATAGAGAGGCGTCAATTACTCTCAATATTCGGCGCTCAATTAATATTGACCCCCGGCCCGGAAGGTATGAATGGCGCCATCAAAAAGGCTGAGGAACTGGCTGCCCAAACACCCAATTCTTTTATACCCCAGCAATTTAAGAATCCTGCGAATCCTGAAATACACCGGATTACTACCGCTGAGGAGATATGGCGGGATAGCCATGGCCAGGTAGATATGATAGTCTCCGCGGTAGGTACCGGAGGGACTCTGACGGGTATAGCACAGGCCTTGAAGGAAAAAAAGAAAGAGTTTAAAGCTGTGGCGGTTGAACCTGCCGGTTCAGCCGTATTATCCGGTGAAAAACCGGGCACCCACAAAATCCAGGGAATTGGAGCCGGCTTCATCCCGCAAGTACTAGAGACTGATTTGATTGATGAAATTGTCAGAGTGTCCAATGAGGATGCCGGCAATATGGCCAGGAGGATGCCCAGGGAAGAGGGGTTATTGGTAGGGATTTCATCCGGAGCGGCCGTCTGGGCAGCAGTTCAGGTGGCCAGCCGTTTAGAAAATGCCGGTAAAATGATTGTGGTGATCTTACCCGATACAGGTGAACGCTATTTATCTACCTGGCTATTTCAGGATGCATCAAAATAAGAATGTAAAAAAATCTTTCCATTCTAGTCCGGATGGGGTAAAATGATGTACAAAATATTAATCTGATCAGGAGCGGCGATGCGCAAGTTATATGAATTAATCGTCTTAATCAAAGGCGGGGGCTCAGTCGGCAGCGCCATTGCCCAGAGACTGGCTCGCAGTCATTTTCGTTTATGTGTTACTGAAACAGCCAGTCCAACCGCCATTTGCCGCGGTGTCAGCCTGTCTGAAGCAATTTTTGATTCTCAAAAAACCGTTGAGGACATTACGGGTGAGCGAAGCTTGCCAAATCTGGAACAGATTTATAAAGTCTGGCGTAATAACAGGATTCCGGTGGTTGCTGATCCGGAACTAACCGTACGGGCTTTGTTAAAACCGGATGTATTAATTAACGCCATGATGTTAGGAAGAGAAACCAGTATTCACATGACGGATGCTCCACTGGTTATTGGCATCGGGCCGGGTTTTACGGCTGGAGCCAATGTGCATCTGGCGGTTGAATCAAACCCGGGCCGGAATCTGGGCAGGGTAATCATCGAAGGCACCCCTGAGAAGGAAAAACTTCCGGAGAATGATTTTGCAGATGTGCTTTCGGAAAAAATAATACGGGCCGCTGAAAGTGGCGTTTTTACTACTGAAAAGAATATTGGAGATAGCGTTATAACCAACGATATTATTGGTTATTTAGATGACCAACCCATCCTCACTCCGATATCCGGGGTACTGATAGGGATTTTACGCAACGAAATGAAAGTGCTGGCGAATACACCTGTGGCTGCGATTGACCCATTGGGCGACAAATCCTCCTGTTTGATGATCAGTGATGTCAATCGAGCCATCGCCGGTGGAGTGTTGGAAGCTATTATGCTCAGTTGTAACGTTGTTGAGTAAACTTTAGTGAATATTAAAACCTGCCAACGGGCTTATAATTGATTTCATAAAAGCAGCCGAGACAGTAAAAAATTAATTGAAAAAGATATTCATTGGAACTGTTCAACAATACATTCGATTTGATGCTTATTTTTTCTGATTTCCGGTGCCCGGCGGGTGGTCAGTTTAGACCAAAACCTGATTTGATTCGTCCATTTGGTTATTCCAGATCAGGCCTGAGATAGTCAATATCCCGGGCTTTTTATTGATGCTTGATTTCTTGAGTGCCTACCATTGCCAAATAATTCCATTTCAACGCCTGCATATACCACGTTAAAGCCGGTTAGCGAGCAATGCATCATACATTGACAACTATATTAATTTGTATTAATATGACAATTATGAGTGAATTAGTCAACAAGGAAAATATATGAAGATTTCAACCAGAACACGTTATGGAATGAGAGCGCTGGTGGACCTGGCTTTGCATGGCACCGGTCAACCTGTACAGCTGAAAGATATCGCAGCCCGCCAGAATATTTCCTCATCCTATTTGGAGCATCTGGTGATCCCCCTGATTTCTGCCGGATTTGTACAGAGTACGCGCGGAGCCCGCGGCGGTATCCGCCTGGCTAAATTGCCTCACCAGATTACACTAAACGAGATTATGCAGGTATTAGAAGGGCCGCTGTTTCCAGTTGACTGTTTGAAAGAGACTGAAAACTGCCCGCGATCAGGGAGTTGTGCTACTCAGGATATATGGAGCGAACTTAAACTGGCCATGGAAGGTGTTTTAAAATCTAAAACTTTACAGGATTTGGCCGATGAACAGAAATCTAAAGACAGTGCCAGACAAGTGATGTATTTTATTTAAAAAGCAATATAATGTTTTGGGGGAATTAGATGAGTGACAATAATGTTGATGTGAATCGCATTGATACTCTGGTTTTACACGCCGGACAAGAAAATCCGGATCCGGCTACCGGTTCGAGGGCAGTTCCGATATATCAGACCACCTCATATGTTTTTAAAAGCCCGCAGCAGGCCGCGAACCTGTTTGCTTTGAAAGAATTTGGCAATATTTATACCCGCCTGATGAACCCCACCACTGATGTCTTTGAAAAAAGGGTAGCGGCTTTGGAAGGAGGTGTTGCGGCTTTGGGTGTAGCTTCCGGACATGCCGCGCAAGCTCTGGCCATTTTAACCATTACACAATTGGGTGATGAAATAGTAGCGGCTAACAATCTTTATGGCGGCACATATCAGCAATTTAACGGGATGTTCCGCAAATTGGGCCGCCAGACTGTCTTTGTTGACTCCACCAAACCGGAAGAATTTAAAAAGGCCATTACGGACAAGACCCGTCTGCTTTATGCGGAAACCATTGGAAATCCCAAACTGGATGTGCCGGATTTTGAAGCGTTGGCCAGGATCGCTGATCAAGCCGGGATTCCCCTGATGGTTGACAACACCGTAGGTGTGGGACTGGTCCGGCCGATAGACTATGGGGCTGATATTGTTTCCATCTCCGCAACCAAGTTCATCGGCGGACATGGCACTACCATGGGCGGAGTGATTGTTGATTCCGGCAAATTTAATTGGTCAAATGGCAAATTTCCGGAATTTACTGAACCTGATCCCAGTTATCACGGTCTCAAGTTTTGGGATGCTTTTGGCAATGTTCCCGGCGCCGGCAACATCGCCTTTATTTTAAAGGCCAGAGTGCAGTGGCTGCGTGATCTGGGCGCCGCTATCAGCCCTTTCAATTCCTTTATGCTGCTGCAAGGGATGGAAACTTTACCGATACGCATCCGGAAGCATTCAGAAAATGCTATGGCCACTGCCCTGTTCTTAAAACACCACCCTTTGGTGGCCTGGGTGAATTACCCCGGACTGCCAGAACATTTTAGTTATAATACTGCCTCCCGTTATTTGAAGGGTGGATACGGGGCGTTGGTGGGCTTTGGGATTAAAGGTGGAATTGAATCAGGCCGGCGTTTTATTGAATCAGTCAAATTGCTTTCTCATCTGGCCAATATAGGCGATGCCAAGAGCCTGGTTATTCACCCAGCTTCTACCACGCACTCTCAGCTTTCCCCTCAGGAGAGACAATCCACCGGAGTAACGGATGATTATATCCGGCTTTCGGTTGGACTGGAACATATTGGAGATATTACCGCGGATATCGATCAGGCTCTGTTTAATGCCTGCCGGTAGACAAGAGTAAAAATGGATAAAACAAAAATAGAGCAAAAAGCTGGTTTGGGCCAAGTACAAACTCAGTATTTTACCTTTGGCGCTCCTCCGCACCAGATGGCATTGGAGAGCGGTGAAAAACTGGGGCCCATCACACTGGCTTATGAAACCTATGGCAAACTGAATCGAGCTAAAAGTAATGCCATTTTACTGGTCCATGCCCTGTCCGGTGATGCTCATGCCGGCGGCTGGCATACCGGAGATAAAAATCCGGGCTGGTGGGACGATATGATCGGCCCCGGCCGCGCTTTTGATACCGATCAATATTTTGTGATTTGCTCCAATATCATCGGAGGCTGCAAAGGCTCAACCGGTCCGTCCAGCATCAATCCCAGCACCGGTAAACCTTATGCCCTGGAATTTCCGTTAATCAGCATTGAAGATATGGTTAACGCTCAAGTGCGTTTGATTGATCATCTGGGGATTTCAACTCTTTTGACGGTAGCCGGCGGTTCGATGGGCGGTATGCAGGTATTGGAATGGATGCGTTCTCATGCCGGACGTTTGAAATCAGCCATCCCGATCTCTACTGCCATGCGACATTCACCCCAGCAGATTGCTTTCAATGAAGTTGGCCGGCAGGCTATTATGGCTGATCCCCAGTGGAATGGCGGATATTATTACGCAGGAACTCAGCCAAATCGCGGTTTAGCGGTAGCCCGCATGATAGGTCACATCACCTACATGAGTGATGAATCCATGGAAAAAAAATTTGGACGGCGTTTCAAAGATCAACGTAAACCATTCAAGTTCACCGCTGATTTTGAGGTTGAGGGTTACCTGCACTACAGGGGTAAAAGTTTTGTGGGACGTTTTGATGCCAATAGTTATCTCTACATCACCAAGGCCATGGACTATTATGATGCTTTACGCGGGATGAAACCTCAGCAAGTCTGGTCGTCTTCCCACTTGAAAATACTGGTTATAGCTTTCAAGTCAGATTGGTTATATCCTGCCTATCAAACCAAGGAGATTGTGCGCGCCTGTAAACTGGCTGGCCTGGATGCTACGTATTGTGAAATTGAATCAAATTACGGCCATGATGCTTTTTTACTGGAGATTGAGGAAGAATCACACTTGATTAAATATTTCCTGGAACGGGTCCACAACGGTGATGTAAAAAATGAATCTGCTTAATTCTCTGACTCAGCCAGAACATCAGATCATCGCGCGGATGGTCACACCTGGAAGTTCGGTGCTGGATCTGGGGTGTGGTAACGGTGAGTTGATGTCAATTCTAAAAAAAGACCGCGGAGTTAACAAATTACAGGGAATCGAGATCGATGAACAGGCCATTTACCGCTGTGTGGCGCGAGGTTTGAGTGTCTTCCATGGAGATATTGACACCGGACTATCAGAGTATGAGGACAAATCATTTGATTTTGTGATTCTGAATCAGAGCTTGCAACAAGTAAAAAAACCGGATGCGGTATTGACAGAAGCATTGAGAGTGGGACGCCAGGTTATCGTTGGTTTCCCCAACTTTGCTTATTATAAAGCACGTTATCAGTTGGGAATTTTGGGCCGGGCTCCAGTCACACGTTCGCTGCCTTTCCAATGGTTTGATACGCCCAACCTGCATTTTTTAAGCATTGCTGATTTTATCACATATTGTCACCAGAGAAATATCACCATTGAAAAGACCGCCTATTTGAACGGAACGCGCACGGTCAAATTATTTCCTAATCTTTTAGCTTTATTGGCCGTTTTACTAATATCCAGTCCGGCTTAAAGAGGCAAGCTGTGTTTGAGCCTGAGGAATCAAGTATTTAACGATTAAGACGCTGGAGGATTTATCTTGAACCGGATATACATGGATTACGCCGCCACGACCCCAGTTCATCCTGATGTCAGCAAGGCCATGCAGCCTTATTTTGCGCAAACCTTTGGCAATGCTTCCAGTATCCATGCATATGGCCAGGCAGCTAAAAGAGCGATCGATCAATCCCGTGAAACCATTGCGCAGTTTATTGACGCCCGGCCGGAAGAGATAATATTCACCAGCGGCGGTACAGAGTCTGATAATTTTGCTATTAAAGGGACCGCCGAAGTCTGGAGAGGGAAAAAAAGTCACATTATTACCAGCGGTATTGAACACCACGCTGTCCTGGAGACCTGTCACTATCTGCAAAATAATGGTTTCACGCTAACCATTTTACCAGTCGATAAATTCGGCATGGTTGATCCTCAAACCGTGAAACAGGCCATTACGGCGGATACCTTTTTGGTCAGCATTATGCATGCCAGTAACGAAGTAGGCACTATTCAGCCCATAGCTGAAATTGGACAAATTACACGCGAGGCTGGGGTATATCTGCATACTGATGCGGTACAAACATTCGGACATTTGCCGGTCAGTGTTCAGGATCTGAATGTAGATTTGTTGTCCGTCTCCGGTCATAAACTGTATGGGCCAAAAGGGATTGGGATGTTATACGTCCGTAAAGGCACAAAAATTCGGCCCTTTATGCACGGCGGTGGGCAGGAAGACGGCCGGCGCGGCGGAACCTATAATACCCCGGCTGTAGTGGGACTGGCCAAAGCAGTGGAAATTGCAGCTGAAGAAATGGAGAACGAATCAGGCAGAACAACGGCTCTGCGTGACCGCCTGATCAAAGGTTTGTTAAATCAGGTGAAATATATCAGATTAAACGGGCACCCATCCTTACGATTGCCTAATAATGTCAATGTCAGCATGGCATATGTTGAGGGTGAAGCTATTTTATTGAGCCTGGATATGGCCGGAATATCGGCCTCTACCGGCTCAGCTTGCAGTTCGGAAAGTTCAGCGGTTTCGCACGTACTTTCAGCCATGTCAGTACCTCCTGAAGAAGCCCGCTGTTCGATCCGTTTCACTCTGGGAAAATACACCACGCAATCCGATATCGATAACCTCCTGGAAATTTTACCTGGAATAATTGCCAGGTTAAGAGAGATGTCGCCTTTGTATAAATCCAAACCCAAATTATGAAAGTTAAGAGGATATTTCGATCTGAGGCAAAGTGATGCAAAATGGGAATTGAACAGGATATACTAAAAAGCTGCCGCACAATCGCGGTAATCGGTCTCTCTGCCGATGCACACAAGGCCAGCCACCGCGTATCCGGTTACCTGCTGAAGCAGGGATATAAAGTCATTCCGGTCAACCCCAATGAGTCTCAAATTTTGGGCCAAAAATGTTATCCCAGCCTGACCGATGTACCGGAAAAAATCGATGTTGTGAACATTTTCCGCAAGTCTGAAGACGTTCCACCGGTTGTTGAAGAGGCTATCAAAGCTGGTGTTAAAGCGGTTTGGATACAGGAGGGTATCATTAATGAAGAGTCGGCTCAAAAAGCCCGTCAGGCCGGAGTCAACGTAGTCATGGACAGATGTATACTCAAGGAACATGTACGCATGCAAAAATAATGGCAATTTATTTAGCAATAGATTGCCATATATATTGGAATGGGAGGTGGGTGATGAACCGATTATTGGCGCTTTTAGTGGTGGTTGCAGGAGTGGTGTGTTTGGGGATAGGTATCTTTTTTATTGCCTTCGGTACGTCAAAGGGTAATTGGATGGTCGATGCCATGAGGCAGGAAAAAATTACACTGGGTTTGACCGCTGACCAGATAAAAGCCGGTGATTTAGTAGATACTATGGCCGAGTTACAAGTGGCAGGTGACACTGTCCGCGGACACCGGCATGCCATGGCCCCGTCTTACAGCGAAGCTCTGGGTGGCGGCAGATATGACCCAACCAACCCCGCTCAGGCTTCTTACGCGCAAGGTATGAACCTGGAGAACTATTTGTACCTGGGCGTCCTGTCATTCGGTGTGGTGCAACTGGCTCAAGGAATCGGAGCAGTCATGATCGTAATAGCGTTGGCTTTAATGGCCATCGGAATGGTCTTGTGGCGAACAGTACGCCGAATGAGCTCCGTAGCCTGAAACCGGCTGATTTAGCCATTATCTGAAAGATAAGCTATAATATTTTCAAGGTTTTGAAAAAGAAAGAGGCGGGTAATGGCTAAAGTGCTGGCTGTTTGCAGTAGTGAAACAAAGGGTGTTCGCAAAGAAAACATCCAAAAAGGGTTCCTGAAGGCCGGTTATGGTCTGGAAGGTGATGCTCATGCCGATTCCGGATGGCATCGGCAGGTGAGCCTTTTGGCCATTGAAAGCATTGCTAAAATGCGGCATCTGGGGTTGGATGTTGGTCCGGGTGATTTTGCTGAGAATATTACCACCGAAGGTATTGAGCTGTTTTCACTACCGGTTGGTACCCTCCTGATAGTGGGTGATGCAGTGATTTTGGAAATCAGTCAGATAGGGAAAGAGTGCCACACAGGCTGTGCGATCATGAAACAAACCGGCAAATGCATCATGCCCAAAGAAGGCATTTTCGCCAGGGTAATCCGGAGTGGACCGGTACATTCAGGTGATAATATTAACGTTCAGCCTGTCAAACCGGAAAAACCGGCATAAGCAGCTTGCTATAGCATGGATTCGTATTTAAGTTTGCCGGATATAGTCACTGAGGAGTCCGATGCAATCTGTGGATATTTTTAATCAACCGATTATTAACCAGATAAATAACCTCAAAAAGGAACGTCAGGCGGTCATCCTGGCGCATAACTATGAACTGGGAGAAGTCCAGGAGATTGCTGATTTTGTCGGAGATTCTCTGGAACTAAGCCAGAAAGCCGCGCGAACGGATGCGCCGGTGATAGTCTTCTGCGGAGTCCACTTCATGGCTGAAACGGCCTCTATCTTGTCTCCTGGCAAAAAGGTACTTTTTCCGGACATGCAAGCCGGCTGCCCAATGGCCGATATGATTACAGTTGAACAATTAGTGGCCAAAAAGAAAGAATTGCCGGGAGCCGCTGTAGTTTGTTATGTCAATTCCAGCGCTGATGTCAAAGCGGAATCAGACGTCTGCTGCACTTCCGCCAACGCTGTTAAAGTTGTCAATACCATCAGCGCTGCAGAAATCCTTTTTATTCCTGATCAATATTTGGGATATTATGTATCTACTAAAACCCATAAGAAAATGCATTTTTGGCCGGGTTATTGTCCCACTCACACCCGTATCCGCCCCGAAGATATATTGAGAGCCAAAGCCGAATATCCTGATGCCGTCGTGATGGTGCACCCGGAATGTCGTCCTGAAACGCAAATCCTGGCCGACCAGGTCCTGAGCACCGGAGGTATGGTCCGATTTGTGCGATCTTCAAATGCCAAAGCCATCATAGTTGGCACTGAGGTAGGCTTTATTTATCGCTTGCGCAAAGAAAACCCGAATAAAATATTCATACCGGTCTCTGAACAGGCCATCTGTCCGCGGATGAAATTGATCACGCTCGAAAAGATTCTATGGACATTGCAGGACATGTCTCCCGAAGTTAAGGTGGCTGAAAACATCCGGCTGAGAGCTATGAAAGCTGTCAACCGTATGCTTGAAATCGGCAGTTAAAATCAATATATCCTGGTTTTTAAACGGTCCCCCGCAAACCGTTTCGCCATCAATCCGGTTTTACACTGTCCGATCGAATATAATAAAATGTAGAGCTTAATTTTCAGAGTATTTTGCAAAATGCGGTTTTTGAGGCATTTTAATGAATAAAGTATATTTGGACCATTCTGCAGCGTCTCCTCTTTTGCCTGAAATCCGTGAATCTATGCTTCCATTTCTGGGAATGGACTTTGGTAATCCGCTGTCACTGCATGATTGGGGGGATGCCCCGCGGGATGCCATGGAGTTGGCTCGTGAAAAAGTGGCCGGATTAATCGGTGCCTCTGATACAGAAGAAATAATTTTTACTGCCAGCGGAACAGAAAGCAATAATTTTGCGATCAAGGGTCTGGCTTTGGCTCAGCAAAGCAAAGGCAAGCATATTGTGATCTCTGCCATTGAACATTTTTCTGTTATGAACTCCGCCAAATTCATGGAAAAACTGGGATATCAGATCACACAGGTGCCGGTGGATAAAAACGGACTGATAAACCCCAAAGATGTTCGCCAAGCCATCCGGCTGGATACCGTACTGGTTTCCATTATGCATGCCAATGGCGAAGTTGGCGTCATTCAGCCTTTATCTGAAATCGCCGCCATCACGCGGGAAAAGAAAGTGGTTTTCCATACTGATGCCGTAGCCAGCTGCGGCACCATTCCGGTAAACGTCAAAGAGTTAGGCATAGATGCCCTTAGTCTGGCTGGTAATCCATTTTACGGCCCCAAAGGCAGCGCTGCTTTATGGGTCAGACGCGGCGTGCGCATACTGCCTCTGATGGACGGCGGTATTCAAGAAGGTGGACGGCGGGCAGGCACAGAAAATGTACCGGCCATTGTGGGTATGGGGCAAGCGGCTGAATTGGCTGCTCGCGATATGTCCGTCAGAGTCACTCGCCTTACTGCTTTGCGGGATCATTTGATACATAATCTGCCGGCCAGGATTCCACACGTGGTGGTGACCGGTGATCTGGTTAAACGACTTCCGGGACACGCCAGTTTTTGCGTTGAATTCATCGAGGGTGAAGCTATGCTGATGATGCTTAACAGCCAGGGAGTGGCGGTTTCCAGCGGTTCATCCTGCACGTCCCGGGCTTTAAAGGCATCACATGTTTTATTGGCCATGGGATATAACCATGAAATAGCCCAGGGTTCTCTGTTATTTACTATGGGCATTCAAAATTCGGCTCAGGATATTGACCATGTATTGACGGTGATGCCGCCTATAGTAGCCAGGCTGCGTGAGATGTCACCCGTATATTCAAAATTTATTAAAGCCAGTGAAGGAGGCTAGAAAATGCCGGTATACAGCGATAAAGTGATGGACCATTTCATGCATCCGCGTAACGTGGGTGAAATCGAAAATGCCGACGGGGTAGGTGAAGTGGGTAATCCTGTTTGTGGGGATATGATGTCTTTTTACATCAAAGTTAAAGATAATAAACTGGAAGATGTGAAATACAAGACTTTCGGTTGCGGAGCTGCCATCGCAGTCTCCAGTATGGTCAGTGAAATGGCGAAGGGGGCCACTATCGAAGAAGCTCAGAAAATTACTCCTGAGTCTGTAGCCAAAATGCTCGAAGGTCTCCCGAAGCAGAAGTTTCATTGTTCCAATCTGGGCGCTCAGGCTCTGAACAAAGCCATCGATGATTACTTAATCAAATCCGGAAAAATCCTGGACAATCCCAACCAGTGTTGTCAGTTCTGTGATCATGAAGATAGCGAGAATGATCCGTTATGCAGCCACGGCTGTTCGGTTGAACAGCATCAGACTAAATCTTAAGGCTTATTCAGGCATCATTGAAGTTTTGATTCTAGCAAGAAAATGATGTTCTCAATGCATTCAAAATCAGGATTTGCAGAGGTGGAGGGATAAATGGCTGAGAAAGAAAAATTTACTCTGGTATTATTCAGCGGAGAATTGGATAAAGCTCTGGCGGCCTTTATACTGGCTACCACCGCCGCCAGCATGGGTATGCAAGTTACTATGTTTTTCACATTCTGGGGATTAAACGTGATCAAGCGCGACAAAGGAGCAATTAAAAGTCCGGGAATCATGCGCAAGATGTTAAATATTTTAAATCGCGGTGGACCCAGCCGCTTGATACTCTCCAAATTTCACATGCTGGGTCTGGGCACCTGGATGATGAAAAAACTGATGAAACAGTCCAAATACCCATCTATCGATGAATTTATCGTTATGGCCAAAGAAATGGGCATTAAAATGGTTCCATGCTCCACCTCTTGCGGAATTCTGGGATTACCGGATGATGCCTTTACTGACGGCATTATGAGCCAAGCCGGAGCCGCCTATTTTCTGGCCCAGGCCAAAGATTCCAAGACCACTTTGTTTATATAAAGAACTTTTCAAAAGGGGGTAAGCCTGATGCAAGCGGACCAAACTCTGGACTGTTTTGGATTAATGTGTCCTATGCCGATCATTAAAACTTCCCAGGCTTTTAAAAAAATGAAAGTCGGCCAGATATTGGAAATCAATGCTACCGATAAGGGCATCAAACAGGATATGCCTGCCTGGTGTAAGACCACCGGAAACGAATGCCTGAGCATTGAAGAGAAAGGCGAAGAGGTAAAAATCTACGTCAAAAAGCTTAAAGAATAAATTTTTGTTTCCAATGAATGTAACATCCTGTTGAGATATATATTTCAACGGGATGTTTTTTGTAACGCAATAGTAAAATGTTGGCTTAAAATAGTATAAAAATGACTATGTCAACGATCGATGATTATGGTAAAATAATGATATAAACTTGAACGATTTGGGAGGGACTAGACCCGCAGATTTGGATGTTAGTTGTATAGTTCTTGCCGGTGGAAAGAGCAAACGATTAGGCCGCAATAAATTGACCGAAACCATCGGTAACCTGAGTTTAATTGAAACAGTGATAACTCGCCTGTCAGTATTGAAAGCTGAAATCATCGTCGTTACGGCTGTCGATTCCCAACTACCGCAGCTAACTCAATATTCCGGCATTAAAATAGTGAAGGATATTTTCCCCGGCAAAGGGACTTTGGGAGGCATATATACCGGTTTGGATAGCGCAGCAACTTATCATAATATTGTCGTAGCTTGCGATATGCCCTTTCTGAATTTGGAATTGCTGCGATATATGACTGAAATGGTTGCTGAATTTGATGTGGTTGTACCCCGGACCAGCGATGGGGTGCTGGAACCTTTGCATGCCGTGTATTCCAGGCATTGCCTTGAGCCGATTGAATATTTGATACG
>DAOUAU010000304.1:0-6727 GCA_034433195.1 Dehalococcoidales bacterium | reverse complement strand
GGACCAGTAGGATTAGCGCTGACAAATTCTATCTGAAGACTGCTGCCCTGTCCCATATTGGAATTTCCCACTTTTTCGCCCAATGCCAGAATGGAATTGACCTGCCCGCTTAACCAGGCTGGTTTAAAGGTAAAATTGATAAACCCCGGGGGCGCCACAGCAATATCGGCAATGTGCGTTGCCGCGGACATTGATTTTACCAGATCATTGGCAATGGTCATGGGGTTGGTTCTGGCCGTTCTGGCCAGCTTCAAAGGAAAACTGGATGCATAATCACCATGATCGGCGTTTTGGGGTCGTTCAAGTATCACTTCGGGTAATGTGACAGCCGGTATTTTTCCAGCCTTTTGGGCCGCACCAGCCGCTCCAATCAACACCTCAACAAGCTGTTGTCTGGCTTCAATAATTCCCTCGATTTGATTTGAGTTTCCCAATCCTAACTAACCTCAACCTGTATTTCGCACTATTCAGGCAACCCCCACGATTTCGATAACAAACGCAAACTTCTTCCCTTGCGGAAAGAAGTATACGCCTGAATTATAACATAATCTTCATCAAATGGTAATCGATCTGAATACTCATTGACTATGGGTAAAAATAACAATCTGGGCTTGATCTGCGCTTACGCCAAAAAGGTGGCACCTTAAGGTGCCACCTTTTTTGAATCTATCGGGCGTCCTGACCGCTTCAGCTTCAAACCACCACAACACTCAACCTCAGAATCCCGATTCAATTAAGCAAATGACCATTTTCATGAAGCATTAGCTGCAGTCGTCGCCGGCGCGGTGACGCTGGGGGCAACCGGAAAGACATCCATCATCCTGACCGTCAGATCACTGACTTTGTACACGGCCACAGCGTATTGTCCGGTTTTTAGTGAAATCGCCCCTTTGATCACAATTCTCGAATTGGCATCCCATTTCAAACTGACCGGGTCTACCGCAGCGTTTTTCGGAGTGATAGTAAAAGAATCAGAAGTGACTTCAGTTACTTCGCCTTTAATGATTTTGATATTGGGGACTTTAATCATCAGCACCTGTTTGGCCAGATTTCCATCAGGCATGACCTTAACCACCACTCCATCTCCAACAGCCAAATCTGAGAAAGCTGCTTTATGCCCTGCATTGGGATTGCGATTTATTAATGAATTGAGTTTAGCCCATGTACCTTTCGCGGATGGAGTAACAGCCTTCAGTTCTTCTTCCATCAGGGGATCTTCCTCATAATCGATGTCCAGACCCGCATCTGCAATTTGGGAGGTCGAGATACTATTTGCATTCTTTACATTTTTGACTTTCTGACCGGCAACAGCGGGTTTATCGTTCCGGATTTCTTGAATATTTTCTTTCTTTTCTTTAGGTTGCGCCTGGACTTTTTCTTTTATCCGGGTGATCACAGTTGATAAACTATTCACTAGAAAATATTGGGTATTTTTGTCAACACTGATCACCACGATGTCACCGGCAGCGTTTAATAACTCAAATGACTTCTGGTCAGTGGCAATTGAAGAGACTTTGCCCTTAACCAAATTCGGCGACTCTGCTTTGATAGCCGGCTTTAAAGAAGCAGTATCAGCCGCCAAAACAGGTAAAACAGTGGTCAAGGTCAGCAGCACTACCAGAACTAGCCCCATAACCCTGAATAAAACTTTGGAGTTCCAGATATTTTTCATATGCCATCCCCCTCTCTGATAATTGGTCTATATCCATCTAACCATTCTATTCTTATAAAGATAGTTCACCAAGAGTTAATTTTCAACGGTACTTTAGAACCATGACTCTGAAATCAGGCTCTATTGGCCGATATCCGTCTCTTAAACTGCATTGAACCAAAAAGAATCACCTGGGCAGACCGTAAAACAAGCAGCACCGCTATACAAAAAAGGAAGGTTCGAACCCTCCTTTTTTATACACAGCATGATATTTATTTGATAGCGTAGCATACCTGGACATTCAGGGTGATATCCATCTCACCCGCTGAGATCGCAGTAGTAGGAGCAGCCCCGGCCACTGAATCCATTTTATAATAAGATTGCGGGTAATTTACCGGAGAAGCAGAGTTTTCTACAATATAAGTAGGTTTCCCCAGAGTTACACCGGATAGACTGGCAATTTGTTCTGCTTTGGATTTAGCATCATTCATGGCCAGCTCACGGACTTGTTTATGCAGCTTTTCAGGTTTCTCAATCGAAAAATTAATACCGTTGATGCGTGTCAAATCTCCACCGGCAACCGCCACCGCATCAATCACTTCACCAACTATTTGCATATCTCTCAGCTTGGCGACGACAGAGTTGCTCACCATGTATCCGATCACAATTTGAGTCTGAGTTTTGTCATCCCAGCGAGTCATTTGCTGAATATTGAAATACCTGGTCTGAATATCTTTTTTGGCCACCCCTTTTTTGGCCAGGGCGTTCATTATATCGTCCATGGCCACAGCGGCTTTAGCCTGGGCTTCTGCAACGCTGGCAGATTGAGATGCCACACCCAGAGTAATGGTAGCCAAATCCGGAGTAACGGTTATTTTGCCTTCACCATTGACCCAGATTCCGGTCTGCTGATTGCCCACATTGACATTGATCGGCTGAGCGGTATCTGCCGCCAGGACCCCGCCCGCACTGCATCCGGCCACACTGATCATCATCAACATCACCACCACACCTACCGCTAAAAGAATTTTGGATTTCATAAATATACCTCCTGAGAATTTGTTTGTTCTTGATTACCCTTACACCTGTTATAACGCATTACCAGGTCAAAGGTTAGTATCCGGCGCCATTATTTTGTGAGTGATGCCAAACCACGAGCAGTTATCACCATCATCAAGAATACACGGTTGCTGATGTTCTCCGGCTTCGCTCTGAAAAGAAATCATTTGAAGGCTGGTACCGAAAATGCGGGAATTACAACGCTTCCCCCAGGCACAATTCGATTTATTGGATAGAAAGCGCTTAACTTGCGATTGACGCTCTAATTGGAAGTCTGATCCAAATTTTGAATTGATTTCCAATACTCTCTTTCAGAGTCAGCGATGGCCTGCAGAATTGCCGGACGTGAATCCGGACTGGCTTTTTCCAGTGCGGCTTTCAATCTGGCTTGACGAATCTGATAATTCTCTTCAATGATTTTTCGCATCTTTTCTTTCTTGGACAGCAAATTGGAATTGCTCATATTGGAATTATCATTCTGATTACGCACACCGGGTGGATTGGTAACCGGTACAGCTAAAGTATCCCCAGTAGCTGAGCTGGTATTGCCGGAACCGGCATTTAAAAGCGGCGCAGGCGCAGTCACCGGTGCGGTTACACTGGGTACTGCCATCACAGCAGTGGCCGGAGTAACTGAAACGGCGGAAAAAGCCTGCTCAGGAGAAGCGGCAGAAGCAGGGGCAGCGCCGGTTGCACTTTTAAGTGACTGGCTGGCAGCGTCCGTGGGAGCAGAAACGGCACTAGCTAAAGGCGCTTTAGGCGGTGGATCACTGCTGACATTCGAAACCGCCTTCTCACCCTGGAAAAGCTGGCTGATATTGGATAGATTAGAATTCAATCGAGCAGAGGCCATTTGAATTTGTTCAGTATTACCGGAAACAGCCAGATACTCTATTTCTGCAGCACGGTTGTTGGCAAATCTCGCATTCAATTCAGTTTCAGCCAGGTCTGAGACGGTGAACGCCAACTGCACTTTTTCAAAAGCCAATTTGACTGAGTACAGGGACTGTCCAGGCATACTGGAATTAGAGGCAACCACGGTGGCACCGCCGCTTAAAACTACCACCGCTACTGCCGCCAGGCTGATTGCCCAGGCAGGCTGCCATTTCCATTTAAAAACAAACCGCCCTTTGGGTTGAGTTTCCAATTCACGGGCAGCCGTGATGAACTCATACCTGGCCCGGGCTTTAAAATCCGCCCTCGGCTGAACCTCTGAAAAAGCCCGAGCGGCGGATGCGGTGCGCAGTAATGGTTGTAATTCCTGGGCCTGATCCGGGAATTCAGACAAAATCTGATTTATGGATTCACCTTTAAGCAGGCGTTCCAGACACTGGTTCAGTATTTCGTTAAATTGGTCCTGTTGGTTCATTATTCCTTCACCACCAGAGCTTTTCTAAGAGCCTGCACCGCACTATGTTGTAAAGCTTTAATGGCTCCCTCACTCTTACCCATCACTTCAGCACACTGAGCAATCGGCATTTCGCCGGTAAAACGCAATGCCAGTACTTCCTGTTGGGCCCCGGTCAGATGTTTCAAGGCTTTTTTCAACTCTTCGATATCGTACTGCTGCTCCATTATATGCTGCGGATCATCTTCGGTATCCGGCAGCGGCAGACCATCAATATCCACAGTGGCCTTTTTATTATGCTGCCGTAAGAAATCTACCACCTGATTATGCGCAATCCGGTAAACCCATGACGAAAACGGCACACCCTTATTTTTATAGCCTGAAATAGAGTGCAGCACTTTCATAAAAACCTGCTGCGTCAGATCCTCCGCCTCCATATCATTGCGAATGCGCATTGCAATATACCGATAAATCCTATCGAAATACGCTTCATAGATTTCAGAAAATGCCTGAGAATCTCTCTGTTGCGCTCGCTGGACGAGGGTGGCCTCATCCTGCAATATTTTTCTTCTTGGCTGGATTATCTCGTCCATAATTTATAACGAATAATATCCATAAAGGATAGCTCATCCTCAAATTGTATTCAGGGCGAGCTGATGCCAGGTGCGGTGAATGCCCGTTAAATAGCAGTACAAATAGCTGGTCGGGGTGAGAGGATTTGAACCTCCGACCTCAGCGTCCCAAACGCTGCGCGCTAGCCAACTGCGCTACACCCCGCTGTCAATGCAGTATAACAAAGAGACTCACCGTGGTCAAACTTCAGAAAAGTAACGGTACGTTCGTTAATGCCGCGGCCAACCCAAATTAAAAATGCCGCTTTAAGCCGCAGCAATGCGAATACGCTCATTAAACCTGACATGCGGTGCATCACTGCTTTCAATAGTATCGACTTTTGATATGTGTATTCAGCTCAAAACAAGTTACAGATCTTTCTGATCATCCGGATTGGATTTGAAAATCTCTCATATTTAATTTATAATATATCTAATAGTTAGACATAAACAAATATTTTAGTCGTCCTTTTGAAAATCAAGAGAGTGTGAGTATGAACAACCCTGATCGGGAAAAATTGGTGAATGATATTCTGGGGATTGCCGACCGTCTCTTCCGTTTATTGCTGCCGGTGGTTCCGGATGAGCTTTTAACTCTTGATATTACCATGCCCCAAATGAAAATTATCCTGATACTGTTTATCCACGGCCCGCAGCGCATGACCAATCTGGCCGCTGAATTGAAAGTTACTCTGCCCACCGCTACCAGTTTAGTGGATAAACTGGTGGAAAAGGGCTTTGTATCCCGTGAAAACCAGACTGATGACCGCCGGGTGGTGCTGTGCAAACTGGCTGAACCGGGACAGAAAGCAGTGCGTGGTATCTGGGAAACGGCACGTGCCAGCAGTCGGCAACTTCTTCAAGCGATGGATCATTCCAGACTTGAAATGTTCCGGGATGTTTTGAATGAGATGCTGAAATCAGCAGGCCCCGGACTGGCAGCCAGCACCGCCAGAGAGCGATCACCGGGGTTAAAATAATATAGGGATGGATGGGTGGAGGATAGTAAAATGATTGTAGTTACCGGAGCCACTGGACACATCGGAAATGTGCTGGTTCGCCAGCTTTTAACTAATGGAAAAACCGTCAGAGCCGTAGTCCTCTTGAATGAAAACCTGACACCCTTACAGGGTTTGGCAGTTGAAAATGTGATCGCGGATGTCAGGGATCCGGAATCATTAGTGAAGGCATTCACAGGCGCTGAGACGGTCTACCATCTGGCCGGTATCATCTCAATTTTACCCGGCCAACAAAAAATTTTAGAAGAGGTCAACGTGCAGGGCACCCGTAACGTAGTGGCAGCCTGCCTGAAAAGTGGCGTCAAAAGACTGGTTTACACCAGCTCAATTCACGCCCTTAAAGAACCGCCTCATGGTACAGTAATTTCTGAAGCGCAGCCCTTTGATCCGGCGGCTGTTCTGGGAGACTACGCCAAATCGAAAGCCCAGGCCTCACTGGAAGTACTGTCAGCAATACCAAAAGGCCTGGATGCGGTAATAGTGTGCCCCACCGGAGTGATCGGACCCTACGATTTCAAAGGCTCCGAAATGGGCCATCTGTTCCAGTCTTTCATTCGGCATACGTTGCCGGCCGGAGTCAATGGAGCTTATGATTTTATTGATGTCCGGGACGCAGCCGCCGGAATTATTGCGGCTGGAGAAAAAGGTATCCGCGGTGAAGTCTATATCCTCTCTGGTGAACAAATTACTATCAGTCATTTATTCAGGTCACTGGAACATATCAGTGGCATTCGGGCGCCGCGACTGATGGTGCCCTGCTGGCTCGCCAGAATCGCTGGGATCATCTCCACGCCCTTCATTCTACGGAGCAAAAAGAAACCGCTTTTTACCGCTTATTCCATTGATGTCTTGCGCAGTAACTCAGCTGTCACTTCTAACAAAGCCCGGTTTACTCTGGGATTTTCAGCTCGTCCGCTGATGGTCACTTTAGTGGATACCGTTAGCTGGTTTAAACAGGAAGCTCAAGCCATTTCCCATTCCGGACGATTCAAACGCGGCACCACCATAGCTTGAATTATCACATCTTCAATTCCGCTTT
>DAOUAU010000303.1:0-3494 GCA_034433195.1 Dehalococcoidales bacterium | reverse complement strand
CGGCAGAATCAATATCTCAACATCCACCCGCTGACGCTGAGACCGGAACAATACTACATGGCGGTTTTGCAATAAGGGTCGCGCCGATTCACGGAAAGACCTGGCCATTTCACGGCATTCCGTCATGACTTCTTCAGACAACATCGCACAGTGATCTGCGCCGTAGCCATAATTTAATGCCGCCGTTGATGGGCTTTCAAACTCCATCATTTTAAGATTGGTGTACACCGGATATAATTCGGAATTTAAAATGGTCACCCCGGCCGATGGAACATCCCGTAATTGCTGTAATAATAACTCCAGCTCTTTGGATTTTTGCACCATCTGTTTATGTTTTATTTTTTGACTGAAGACCGAAGCCAGATGCTGGGCTTTATACAGGTCTTTCTGAGAAAAAGCCGGTGAGGATTGGTGGCGGAACAAACCGATGTGCCCGACTAACCGCTCTGAGTCCAACAGCCGTATGACCAGCAAATTTTGAATTTTTTGCGGTTTGATGAAGTCCTCATTAAATTCACAACTGCGCCAGGTGGCGGGGGGCATTAAATCCTGGTTTCTAAAGGCGCCAATATCGGGCATAATGTGAATAAAAGGATCAATATTATGAAAATGCTCGATATATTGGTCGGTATATCTCCAGCTCAGATTGACCAAAGCGGTCTTTTCTTTTTTAGCAATGGCATGGTGGGAATCATGAATGCAAAACTGCCCGCTTTCGGCCTGAAATGTTTTAACCATGAGTTTAAGAACTTCGTTTTGGATTTGCTCGGATGGCAATTGATAGTCCAGATTATCGGCACAGCGTAAAAGCTCAAAATACCCTTCGTCTACGCGAGGCCAATTGCGATACATCAATTACTTACCTTAATTAATTCTGTAATACTCAGATTCAGCTTCACGGAAATACGGCTGCGGGCATCCCGTTGTCAGGTACGAAAACGCTATGCTGATGGTTTATACCAGGGTGTTCCAATATGCCAACTAATATATCACAGTCGTTTACGATTGTCAAACACACCGGTCAATCGTACCCCTGGTCTGTTATGTTTACGCAATAAACAATTTGTGGTATATTTGAGAGTGTCTTCCTGGTGTGTTCCGGAACTGGACGCTACCTTCGAGAGCTTGCGGGAGTAACTCAGTGGCAGAGTGCCTGCCTTCCAAGTAGGACGTCGCGGGTTCGAATCCCGTCTCCCGCTCCATCTTTCTTCCCTGTCTCCAATCCTGTCAATTCGGAGTTATCCAGGTAGTAGTGTACTCAATTTCTGTAGTACCTCTGAAGTCATCTCATCAGGCAGGGTGCATATTAGTTCGGCTTTACGTACTCGCCAGTCCAGGCTTTTAACCTGGTCGGATAAAATAGCCCCGGCCACCGGCATTCCTTCAGGAAGAGGGACCTCGAATGGATAACCTTTGATTTGGCTGGTCACCGGGCAAAAAATCGCTAATCCGGTTTTGCTGTTATAAGTTTTTGGTGAAAGAACCACTGCAGGACGACGACCAGTTTGTTCATGACCGGCTTGAGGCTTTAAAGTAATCCACACCACATCCCCGCATTTGGGGACATAATTTTGAGAGCTCACCATGCTTCATTTCCCATAACAGAGCCCGTTTCCACCTCATGATGAAGATTTTCCGGAGTGACTTTGGCCAGGAGTTGTTTGAGAGTCAACTGAGGTCTAGCGACAGGAGCGATAACAATTTTTCCATCTTCCGCAGTAACTTCTACCGGTGAATCGCGCTTTAAACCAACTTCGGAAGCATATGATTTGGGTATCCTCAAAGCCAGGCTGTTGCCCCATTTCTGGACACGAGTTTTCATAGTTTTCTCCTGTTAATTGTATCTACAATGAAGATACAGCAAAGGCCCTTATTTGTCAATGCGACAGTATGATTTTGACATATTCGCACGACAGAATATTTCCGATGAGGCGAAAGCGGCCGGTACAGCAAGCGCTTCCCAGTTTTTTAGATGGTGGCTCCCAGGCAGGACGTCGCGGGTTCGCATCCCGTCTCCCGCTCCATCTTTCTTCAAACTGCCGTCTTTCCTGAATTCTGAACAATTCTTCTGCCGGCGGATTTGGGCTACGGTACTGATGCAGCCACAATAACACTTTCAGTCACACCTTCTGAATCAACCGGAGAAATTTGACAAAATATATCGATGTCTCTATACTTGGTAATCGCAACAAACTAACGCCACGGAGCCCACGTATGTTCTTAACGGGCTGGGTTGGTCTTTTTTGATCATGTCATTATCATCATTTTTGGGGGGAGTGGACGGGAGATTATGGCTCAGGTATTCCGCGTTGAAATAGCCGGGAGCAGATGAGGGTAGACGGCACCGTATGTCATTAAAGAGCAAGGCTACGCAACTGGTTTATCATCATGGTCAAGCCGCCCTTTGGTGTTTTGCTGATAAAATAAACATATCCGGCAGAAGCATGTTTTTTAAAATCTGGTTTTTATCTCGCGAGTGACGGATTGGATATCAGAAACGCTGTCAAATCCGGTGTCACTGGTCCCTGTTTTTAAGTTTTTCTCAATCTAAAAGGACAGACGGTATGGCGTTGACCAGGAATGCTGACTGCCGGAGAAACAGACCATGCTTTCCGGATGGAAAACGTTAGTGATCATGATTCCGGCATCAATACAGCCTGGTGCGATCAGTTCTTCCAACATGGAGAAGAGACTGCTCAGCTTGAAAAACAGGATGAAAACAGGTATCATGATACGAGGTGAAAAGGCCTTTTAGCCGGCCGTTAACAGGCTCGTTTGATTATTCCAGAGATAAATTCTTGAGCAAGGAAAGAGGTGTCAAATGACCACGTATATTATCCGGCGATTGTTGATGGGATTGCTGGTCATAGTGATGGTATCTCTCATTACGTTCTTCGTTATCCGTCTTTTACCGGGTGATCCCATCGCCGTTTATATCGGGACACAGGCCGCCAGCGGCGCCATCAGTGAGCAGGAACTGGAACGGATGAGAGAGCAATACGGACTCAACGATCCGATCATTATTCAATATGTGAACTGGGTGGGAGGCCTGTTTACCGGAGACCTGGGGAAATCAATATCCTATCATGACAATGTTGGCAAGCTGATGGCTGATCGGTTTCCCATCACTCTGCATCTGGGAGTCTCGGCTTTCATAATCGCTAATGGGCTGGGTATTCTGATGGGTGTGGTGGCCGCCATCCGGCGTGGTTCATGGATTGACTCCGTGGTGACCACTTTGGCCAACATCGGCATCACCATACCGATATTCTGGTTAGGCTATTTGATGATGTGGGTTTTCGGGGTAAAACTGAACTTGCTACCGATGGCGGGATATGTATCTCCTTTTGAGAATTTCTGGGAAAGCACCCGCCTGCTGATTATGCCGGTTTCCTGTATGGCTATTACCAGCCTGGCGGGAGTGGCCCGTCAGACTCGTTCAAGCATGTTGGAAGTAGTCCGTCAGGACTATATCCGGACCGCCTGGTCCAAGG
>DAOUAU010000302.1:0-8687 GCA_034433195.1 Dehalococcoidales bacterium | reverse complement strand
AGTTTGAGGCAAATTTCACCAAATCCCTGAATAGAATTTTTTGCAGCCAAAGCTTCGGATTGTCAGCATGGATGGATTATCCGGTTATTTTTCAAGCCGGCTGCTGCTGCTTGCGGTAGAACTCCAGCATATCTCCCGCCTGGAATTCATTGAAATCTTTAAGCCCGATGCCGCATTCAAAGCCGGTGCTTACTTCTTTAACATCATCTTTGAAACGGCGCATACTGACTACCGTGGTATCAGACAATATTTTGCCTTTGCGGATGACCCGTACGGGAGAGTTGCGCAGTATTTTGCCTTCAACTACGTAGCAACCGGCTACTTTAGTGCCTTTTCCTGCTGAGAAAACCTGGCGCACTTCAGCGCGTCCTTCGATCACTTCGACAATAGTAGGTTCCAGCATACCCTTCAGGGCTTTTTCAACATCATCAATCAAACCGTAGATAACGCTATAAACGCGGATATCTACGCCTTTGGAATCAGCCAGACGGCGGGCGCCGGTCTCAACATCAGTATTGAACCCTATAATCAGACCTTCGGAGGCCAGAGCCAGCATGACATCACCTTCAGTGATATTACCGGTGGAGCTGTGGATAATCCTGACCCGGGTTTCGGCTGTGGCCAGTTTTTCCAAAGAGTTCTTGATAGGCTCCAAACTACCCTGAACATCGGTTTTTAAAACGATGTTTAACTCCTTCATTTTCCCGGAAGAAATTTGATTAAAGAAAGTATCCAGCCGTAAACTGCTGATTTCAGGCTGCTGTTGTTGCAATTGCCGTTTCTGGATCGTTGAGCGTGCCTGAGCTTCATCTTCAACTATATTGAAGGCATCACCCACCTGCGGGACTTCGTTCAGTCCCAGGATTTCCACCGGGGTAGCGGGTTCAGCTTTGCGGACCTGCTTTCCCTTGTCGTTGAACAAGGCTTTAATTTTACCCATGGTGTTACCGACGACAATGATGTCCCCCGGTTTAAGGGTGCCGTTTTGAACCAGGACGGTAGCTAAAGGACCACGGGATTTATCCATTTCTGCTTCGATAACCACACCGGTAGCCGGCTTGTCCGGATTGGCTTTCAAATCTTCCATTTCGGCTAAAAGTAAAATGCTTTCCAGTAATTCCTTGATGCCTTTTTTCTCACGGGCTGAAACCGGGACGGCGATGATATCACCACCCCACTCCTCAACCACCAGGCCGTTATTAGCCAGTTGTTGTTTGACCAGTTCGGGATTAGCTTCGGCTTTGTCGATTTTATTGACAGCAACCAGAATCGGAACTCCGGCGGCTTTGGCATGGTTGATGGCTTCAATGGTCTGCGGCATGACGCCGTCATCAGCCGCTACTACCAGAATGGCAATATCCGTAACCTGAGCTCCCCGGGCGCGCATAGCGGTGAAGGCTTCATGGCCAGGTGTATCCAGAAAAGTCACTTTTTTCCCGTCTATTTCAACTTGATAGGCGCCGATGTGCTGAGTGATGCCACCGGCTTCAGAATCCATCACATTGGCATGACGGATGGCATCCAGCAGCCTGGTCTTGCCATGATCCACATGTCCCATAATGGTAACCACGGGGGGACGGTGCTGCAGATCGGAGCCGGCTTCTTCTTTAACCTGTTTCTTGATCCTGACGGCTGCGCTGGCTGCGACTTTAGCGCGGGCTTTGGGTTTGGATTCATACCCATACCCGGTAGCGACAGCGGAGGCGACATCGTAGTTGATGACCTGGTTAACGTTAGCCATGATGCCGTTGCGCATCAGTTGTTTGATAACTTCAATAGAGGAAATATGCAGTAAATCAGCCAGTTCCTTGACACTTATGGAGGCAGGAAGCTCAACCACCGGCGCTTTCGGAGTAGTGGAACGCTCACTCACTTTCACTTCATTTGGTTTATTAACGTTTACCACTTAATTTTTGCTCCTTATTTGTACTCCGCTGGCAGGATTAAGCCGTTTTCTGTTTAATACTCTCAAATCCTTTGGCGTAAACTACCAGCGCCTCTCGATCTTCATTGCTTAGCCTGGTTTTTAAAGTTTGCTCCAGGCGTCCGGTTTTTAGAGCGCTTTCCCAGCATTTAATATCCGGGCACAGGTATGCTCCGCGTCCGGGCTTTTTCCCGGATAAATCAACTTCTATACCCTTTTCGGGAACCCTCACCAGACGCACCAATTCACGTTTGATGCTGGTCTTCCGGCACAAGACGCATGTCCTCTGGGGAAGGTGTTTAACGGGTCCCCTGCCAGCTTTAGCCTTCATTCTCAGATTCGTTCCCTCTGGCTTTATCAGGGTTAAACTTCTTCTTTTTCTTTCTATGTTTATCTTCAGTCCTGTTGGGACGATTGGAAAAGATATCTTCGGCAAAACGAATCTGAGCCTTGCCGCCATCGCGCGGCTGGATGATACGGCGAGGTATAAAAGTGCTGCTCAGAACAGTCTGGACTTCAGGTGTCTCTATTTTGGTTTCCTCTTCAACCTCAGGTTCTTCTTCAAAATCTTCCAGTATTTCCTGAGTTTCGGCCACCGGCTCCAGCACTTTTTGAGGAATGTCCGGTTGGGTTATGACCTCAGGCGCTTTTTCCGGTTCTTCGACTGCCTGGATCACCGGAGCAGTTTCAACAATCTCTTCAACTTTTACTTCCTCTGGGGGCGCCTTGGCAGCTTTTTCAGCTTCAGCCACAGACGCGCTCTTGATATCAATTCTCCAGCCAGTCAGTTTGGCCGCCAGCCTGGCGTTTTGTCCATCTTTGCCGATAGCTAAAGACAGGTGTTTATCCGGTACTACCACGGTAGCGATATCACCGTTCAACTCTACGTGCAAAACTTGAGCCGGACTGAGGGCATTGGCGACAAAAGCCGGGATATCCTTGTTCCAGGCGACGACATCAATTTTTTCACCATTCAATTCATTGACAATGTTCTGAATGCGAATACCGCGTAAACCGACGCAGCAACCCACCGGGTCAATTCCTTCCTGGCGGGCGGCTACAGCCACTTTGCTGCGGTAGCCGGCTTCACGAGAAATTGATTTTATTTCAACAATTCCGTTAAATACCTCAGGCACTTCCAACTCAAACAACCGCCTGAGCAGATTGGGGTGGGAACGAGAAACCACTACCTTCGGACCTTTCGGCGTGCGAGCTACTTCAACCACATATACTCTTAGTCTCTGACCGATGCGGTACCTTTCTCCAGGAGATTGTTCGGTGGAAGGTAATGCTGCCTCAGTCCGTCCCAGATTGACAAACACCTGTTTGGGCTCAGTTCTCTGGATTACGCCGGTAATAATATCGTTGGATTTTCCGGCATATTCTTCGAAGATGGCGCTGTGCTCTGCCTCATGCAAACGCTGTAAAATCACCTGTTTGGCGGTTTGAGCGGCGATACGTCCGGCATTGGGGGGAGTGGATTCAATCATCACCAGATCAGCTAATTTGGCTTCGGGATTGACCTTTCTAGCCTGAGATAAAGTCACATCTTTGCGGTCATCCGTGACTGCTTCAACCACTGTTTTTTCAGCCCAGACTTCAACCCTGCCGGTGGTAGGGCTGATTTTAACCGCGATATTCTGGTTAGGTAAAAAATGCTCTTTACGATAGGCTGAAACCAGCGCAGATTCAACTGCCCCCAATACTACCTCTTTGGGCAGATTTTTCTCCGCTGAGAGTTGAGTTATGGCGAGCAAAAAATCGCTCTTCATCTTAAAAGTGACCTCCAGCCCTAACAGTCCTGAATTTCCTCAAATCCAATACCGGTTATACCATTTTTAGCAATTAAAAAAGTGGGCTTTAGTCCCACTTTTACCTGATTCAAGTATAGCATAATTTATTCAATGTTACAACAAAATTCCGAAAGCAGTGTTATTGTTCTATGATTAACACGGTAGTTGACAGTTGAGGTAAAATATCAGTATTTTCTTCATACTGACATTGAATCGAAATGAACAGACCAGGTTGACAGGGATATTGATGCGGAGATTGATTTCAAGCGTTTTGCCGAAATAGAGAGGGTAGCTGAAGGGAACCCTTTGAGGCGGTGTCACAATTCATGCGTGCATGCTGTAGTGTTGGCCTATTCGCCTTGTGACAATCTCTGGATTAACCATTCCGGCAACCTTAACTCAGCCATGCGGCGCTGGGTAGCTGCGATGTCATACTCCACCCGCCGCAGTTCAAGCGTGTTATGGGTGCTGTCAAAAACGGCGTAAGCCGCGCGGGGGTCATGATCACGGGGTTGTCCCACGCTTCCCGGGTTGATAATCAATCGGTTTTCGGTCAATTGGATCAAGCTTTCGCCGAGTTGGTTGCGGCTGATAAGTTGCTCCCAACAAGCTTGAGAAAGCGGACGCGGGGCCTGAGAGGTTGGCCGGTCACTCTGACCGTTATTCTGGACAGGAAATGAAAAACAAAGCGGGACGTGGGTGTGGCCCACCAAACAGTAAGGGGTTCCGAAATAGCTTAAGTTTTGTGCGGCGTCCTGTCCGGACAGAAGATATTCCCGGACGGGGTCGCGCGGGCTGCCATGCGCCAGTGTAAAAAAGCCGCTGCTTATGGTTAACGGCAGATTTTTCAAGAAGGACATGTCATCTGTAGTCATCTGTTGCCGGGTCCAGCGGGTCACCACGGTCACTGATTCAGAAAATTCTTTTAAATCCATTTGGCCTGTTAGCGCATATTCGTGGTTCCCCACCACTCCCAGAGCATTCAACTGGAAAATTCGTTCCAAACATAAATGAGGCTGCGGGCCGTAATCCACGATATCACCCAGGCTCCAATAGTGGTCCACGCCGCCCTTTTTTTCGATGTCACGCAAGACGGCTTCCAGTGCAATTAGATTACCGTGTATATCGGAAAGTACCGCGCATCGCATTCTTAAATCCCTGCTGCCAGCTTATCCGCTAACCAGGCCGGCAGCCCGGCCTGCAGTATTTTCTGACATGTGGCGGCTACATCATATTCTACCCGTCTCAGACGCACAGTGGCGTCTGCATCATTATAAACTGCATAACAGGCCCGCGGGTCTTTAGCCCGCTGCTGCCCCACCGCTCCCGGGTTGATAAACACTCTTTTGCCGTCCAGTTGAATCATTTCCTGTTCGAGGGGCTTAAATTCGAAGCTGAATTTGCCATCTTTAAAATATTTTTTGTCCACCTCTTTGGAGAATGGTATCAAATCTTCCGAATCCGGCAAGCCATCAAATTCAAAACAGGCGCTGATATGGGTGTGTCCCACCAAACAATATTTGGTTTTAATATAGGGCAGGTTTTGAGCCGCTCTCTCCCTGTCTAAAAGGTATTCCCAGTTGGGCTCGCGGGGACTGGCATGCACCAGTGTGAAACCGCCGGTTTCTAAACGGAGAGGCAAAGCGGCCAAATAGTCTTTATCTTCCCGGGTCAAACGCGCCTCTGTCCAGCCGGTTACGGTCACAAAATCAGCAGAAAAAAACTTGCGGTAGTCCAATTTGCCGCAAGCGGCGGCGTCATGATTGCCGATGATGCTCAGCGCTCCTAATTGCCGCACTTTTTCCAGACATTCCCGGGGTTCCGGACCATAATCTACGATATCGCCCAGACACCAGTAGCGGTCGACTCCACCCTGTTTATCAATGTCACTCAACACCGCTTCCAGGGCTTCCATATTAGCGTGGATATCAGATAAAATAGCCGTTTTCATCAAACTCTCTTTTTTCGGCGTTACATCAATATTGCGTTCTCTTTAATGATGCCTGATTTGCCCCGTCTAGTAAAGCTGTTCCGTACATTTCGGGGTGTTTACCCTTCAGCAATCCCGGGTTCATTCCAATAAAAACCTCTGGGGCTGATCTTGCTTCCCGCCACATTGTCTGCTATCCTGTTAGTCAATCGGGGGTTTGAAAAAAGGAAAACATATGCCGAAATCGGACAAAACCAGAATCACCTATGTGTGCCAGGATTGCGGCAAGGAAAGTCTGAAATGGCTGGGACGCTGTCCGGAGTGCCAGGCCTGGAACTCTTTTGTGGAAACCGCTTCTGCCGGCGTTCCGTCAGGCAAAGTGATCGTGCGCGGCTCTCCGGCTCAGAAAATGTCCGCTATTGAAATAAAAAAGAGCGACCTCACAGCCCTGCCCATGAGCGAGTTGAACCGCGTCCTGGGAGGCGGACTGGTGGCCGGTTCAATCTCTTTGATCAGCGGCGAACCGGGCATCGGGAAATCTACTTTATTGCTGCAAATGGCGGAGATGGTAGCCGGCCTGCGCGGCAACGCGGTCTATGTCTCAGGCGAGGAAACTGAAAACCAGATTAAAATGAGAGCCCAGAGACTGGGCATCAAAGGTGATAACCTGTATTTGTTATCCGAGACCGATCTGGATGTGATTGTGAATGAATTGGACAATCTTAATCCAGGTTTTGTGGTGATGGATTCCATTCAAACGGTGGGTCTGCAGAGCGTTGGCGCGGCGCCGGGGAATATTACCCAGGTCCGCGAATGTACTCTGCGCCTGATGCAGTGGGCCAAAGCCAAAGATGTTCCCGTCTTCATAGTGGGGCATGTCACCAAAAGTGGCGATATTGCCGGTCCGCGGGCACTGGAGCACATCGTTGACATGGTCCTTTATTTCGAGGGGGCGCCGTTCAGTTCCTACCGTCTGCTGCGCTGCGCCAAAAACCGTTTCGGCTCCACTAATGAGGTAGGCGTTTTTGAAATGGCTGAAAAAGGCCTTTTACAGGTTGAAAATCCTTCGCTGGCCTTTATGGTTGAACATGAAGAAAACATCGGATCGGCCATCGTTCCGGTTATGGAAGGCAACCGTCCATTGCTGGTTGAGATTCAATCACTGGCAACCACCTCCTTTTTCGGGATGCCGCGGCGCGTCGCCAACGGCGTTGATTTCAACCGGCTGCTTTTGATCATCGCCGTCCTGACCAAACGGGCAGGATTACGGCTGGGTAATCAGGATATTCTGGTCAACGCCGCCGGAGGCCTCAAAATTGAGGAGCCGGGAGCCGACCTGTCCATTGCCCTGTCCATAGCCAGCTCTTTTTATGATACAGCCGTCAAACCCGGCCTGGTGGCAGTGGGCGAAATCGGACTGAGTGGAGAACTGAGAACGGTGGCCCAATTGGACCGCCGCATTCAGGAAGCGGCCCGTTCAGGGTTTAAATACTGTCTGATGCCGCGTTTCGGTATCAAGACCATGCCCAAAGTGGAAGGTATTGAAATGTTGTCCTGCAGCACTCTGAAAGAAGCTGTTTTTAAGGGATTAATACGTCAACCCCGCCGGAACCAGAGTCCCCGGAAGAACCCCGGGAATACCGATGAAGCTGCCTTGTTTGGTGATGAACAACAGGAATAAAACCATACTGCTGCCAACAGACTCTTTTTACCAGGTCCCGATGAGTGGCAGCCAGCCCCTCATAAAATCACGATCCGGCAGTCCGAATCTTCCAGGTTAGCAGCAGTTCTCTGATAGGCACTGGTCAAAATCAATAGTGATTAATTGTTTTGGTCTTTGGGAATATCAAAAAACCGGATTAACCGTTCGTACCTGTGGATTGGCCTCAGGTTTTGTTTTATACTGATAGGCATGAGTAAAATAAATCCGGCCAAAACCGCAGTCGGGGCGGTTATCGTAGCCGCTGGCTCCTCAAAACGGATGAACGGAGTGGACAAGATACTGGTCCCTCTGGGCGGAAAACCGCTCCTGGCATGGTCAGTAGAAGCCCTGCAGCAAAGCGAACTGGTTGACCGCATTGTGCTGGTCAACAGCCAGTCCAATCTGGGGCCGGTGCAGTGCCTGGTGACGGACAATAAATGGAGCAAGGTTGTCAAAGTCTGTCTGGGCGGCCAAAGACGGCAGGATTCCGTAGCCGCCGGATTGAGAACGCTGGATGATTGCGAATGGGTATTAATTCACGACGGCGCCCGGCCTTTTTTGACGGCCGCGCTGATCGAAAATGGACTGGTTGCGGCCAGAGAAACCGGGGCGGCGGTGGCGGCCGTGCCGGTCACGGATACCATCAAACTGGCGGGTGATGATCAGGTGGTAATTGAGACGCCTCCCCGTTCTCATCTGTGGGCCGTTCAGACCCCCCAGGTTTTCCGGCTGGCGATGATTAAAGAGGCCTATAAACAGGCGGCCGGGGAGGTTACTGATGACGCCATGCTGGTTGAACAGATCGGCTATAAAGTGAAACTCTACCGGGGCTCTTATGATAATATCAAGATTACCACGCCGCAAGATCTGGCGGTGGCTGAGTTTTTGAGTAAAAAATAATGGCAAACAGAATTCGCACAGGCATCGGCTATGATGTGCACCCATTGACGGAAGGAAGGAAACTGGTTCTGGGCGGGGTGGAGATTCCTTATTCCAAAGGCTTACAAGGCTGGAGCGATGCAGATGCGCTGACTCACGCTGTCATGGACGCGCTTTTAGGGGCCGCCTCTCTGGGTGACATCGGCTCCCATTTCCCGCCGGGTGACCCGCATTACCAGGATATTTCCAGCCTTAAACTACTGATCGAAGTGAAAAAACTGCTGGACCAGGAACACTGGCAGATAGGCAACATTGACTGCATAATTCAATGTGAAGCTCCCAGATTGAAAGACTTTATGCCTCTCATGGTACGAATGATCGCCGGCGCTTTGAACCTGCCCGCAAGTGATGTCAATATCAAAGCTGGAACCGGCGAAAAGATGGGCTTTATCGGAAGAG